>NZ_JAJAFY010000019.1:0-81518 GCF_025384885.1 Photorhabdus kleinii | reverse complement strand
GGCTTCCGCATTGAACCGGGGGAAATTGAAGCCCGGCTGGCAGAATACCCGTCGGTGCGTGGATCGGCGGTACTGGCACAGGGTGATGGATCGGAGAAGCGACTGGTAGCGTATGTGGTGGCAGACGCCGCGGAGGGGCTGGTGAATAGCCTGCGGGTGTATCTGAGTACGGTTTTACCGGATTATATGGTACCGGCGGCGTTTGTCCGTCTGGACGGCTTCCCGTTGACATCGAATGGCAAGCTGGACAGACGGGCATTGCCGGCACCGGACAGAGAAGCGTTTGCCCGCCAACGTTATGAGGCGCCGCAGGGAGCAACCGAAACGGTGTTGGCGGCAATTTGGTGTGAACTGCTGGGGATTGAGCAAATCAGCCGGCATGACAATTTCTTCACGTTGGGCGGACATTCCCTCGTCGCGGTGCGGGCAATAAACCGGATAATGGCGGTATTGGGTGTGGAATTGCCACTGATTGCGCTATTTAACACCCCTTCGTTAGCGGCTCAGGCACAGGTGGTTCAAGCTCGGCTTGATAAACAAGACAGCGTCGCATTGCCTGCCATAATACCTGTCTCCCGGGAGGGGATACTGCCGTTATCATTCGCACAACAGCGTTTGTGGTTCTTGGCCCAGCTCGAAGGCATCAGTGAAACGTATCATATCCCCCTTGCACTGCATTTGCACGGCCAGTTGAATATGACGGCTTGGCAGCAGGCATTGAATACCGTCTTTGGCCGCCATGAAGCGCTGCGCACGGTATTTACCTCTGTTGATGGTCAGCCGCAGGTTCGGCTGCTGGCAAAAGAGAGCGGGTTGCCGTTGGTGCAGTATGATTTGCGCGGGCATTCGGCGGCGGACACGGCACTGGAACAGTTGTGCACCGAAGCCGTATCTGCGCCATTTGAACTCAGTCGGGGGCCGCTTATCCGGGCGGTGCTTATCCGGTTAGCGGATGAGGACTATCAGTTTTTGCTGATCCAGCATCACATAGTGTCCGATGGTTGGTCGGTCAATGTGCTGATACGTGAATTGAACGCGCTTTATACGGCCTTTCTGGCCGGGCACTCGGACCCTCTGTCACCTCTGGCAATCCAATATCCGGATTATGCGGCTTGGCAGCATCAGTGGCTTTCCGCCGAGCGCACCCAGGCGCAGTCTGACTATTGGCGAACCGTGTTGGCAGATGCCCCGGTGCTGCTGGACTTGCCCACCGATAGGCCACGGCCGCCAGAGCAGTCGTTTGCCGGTCATGCTGTTCCTGTCCACTTAGATCCGGAACTGACCGTCGCCCTTAACCATCTGAGCAACCAGCATGGTGTCACGCTGTTTATGACATTATTGGCAGCTTGGACCGTCGTCTTATCGCGTTTGTCCGGTCAGGAGGATATCATTATCGGCACCCCCAGTGCCGGCCGCAGCCGACAGGAAGCGGAGCCGCTGATAGGCTTTTTTGTCAATACCTTGGCGTTGCGCATGGTTGTTCCGAGTGAATTGACCGTGGCGGAATGCCTGACACGGGTTCGGGAAACCGCGTTAGCGGCACAGGCGCATCAGGATCTGCCGTTTGAACAGGTGGTGGAAATCGTTCAACCGTCCCGCCGGCTGGCGCATACCCCGCTGTTCCAGGTGATGTTTGCCTGGCAGAACAATGAACACACTGACTGGGAATTGCCGGGATTGACTGTCACACCGGTTGATCAGGCTTTTGACGCCGTTAAGTTTGATCTCGAGCTGGAACTGTATGAGGAAGCCGGCGGGATTAGTGGGGCACTGAATTATAGTACATCCCTGTTTGATAGACCCACCATCGAACGGCATAGGGGTTATTTGCAGACTGTGCTGCAAGCGATGGTGGCAAATGCCCAACAGAAGGTGGGTGAAATGGATATTCTGGCCCCGGCAGAGCGCCGGTTATTACTGGAAACGTGGAATGCCACGGAAACGCCGTATCCTGAGACGTTGTGTCTCCATCAGTTATTTGAACAGCAGGCAGAGAAAACCCCAGATGCCACTGCACTGATATATAAAAACCAGACCCTCAGTTATGCCGAACTCAATGCCCGTGCTAACCGGCTGGCTCACCAGTTGATTGCCTTGGGGGTAGCGCCAGATCAGTTAGTGGCGATTTGTGTATCACGTTCACCGGCAATGGTGGTGGCGCTGTTGGCGGTGCTGAAAGCGGGAGGGGCTTATGTCCCGCTGGATCCGGCTTATCCCGGTGAGCGTCTGGCACATATTCTCACCGATGCTGCATCGGCTATTATTTTGGCGGATGAGATCGGACGGACAGCTTTGGGAGATAAGGCGCTGGCAGGACGGAAGGTGCTTGACCCGAATAGTTTGCCTGAGCAGCCAGACAGTAACCCACAGATAGCGGCATTGATCCCCTGTCATCTGGCCTATGTCATTTATACCTCCGGTTCGACAGGCGCACCGAAAGGGGTGATGGTGGAACATCAGGCGTTGTATCAACGTTACTTGGGGGTTAATGAACTTTACGCTGTTACTGCACAGGATCGTGTACTGCAATTCTCTACTTTTGCATTTGATGTCTCAGTAGAGGAATGTTTCTCAGCATTATGTAATGGCGCCACGTTGGTGATGCGCGATGATGGCTGGCTGGCTTCCATACCGGAATTTATTGCCTTGGCTCGGCAAAACCGCATCACGGTCATGTTCTTGCCGACTCTGTTTTGGTCTGAACTGGCGGCCAGTGAGAAGGAACTGCGACTGCCTGATGCCCTTAGACTTATCATCATCGGGAGTGAGGCGATCAAAAAGAATGCCATCCAAGACTGGTTCGGGCAGGAAGGTTATCGACCCCGGCTATTAAACGCTTATGGATCGACGGAAAATACGGTAACGGCAACCTGTCAGGAAATATTATCTCCGATCGAAGATCGTTCTATCGGTCGGCCGATCAAGAATACTCGCATTTATCTGCTGGATAAAAAGAGGCAACCCGTGCCGTTAGGCTGCGTGGGTGAAATATACATTGGTGGAGTAGGAGTCGCACGGGGCTATCTGAACCGCCCTGAATTGACGGCGGAGCGTTTCCTTATTGATCCGTTCAGTGATAGCCCAGATGCATGCATGTACCAAACCGGGGATTTAGGCCGTTATCTGCCGGATGGCAATTTGGAATTTCTGGGACGTAACGATCAACAGGTCAAAATTCGCGGTTTCCGCATTGAACCGGGAGAAATTGAAAGTTGTCTGTCTGAATACCCGGCAGTGCGTGAGTCAGCATTACTGGCGCAGGGGGAGGGTTCGGACAAACGGCTGGTGGCGTATGTAGTGGCAGACGCAGAGGAGGAGCTGGTAAACAGCCTGCGGGGACACTTGAGTGCCCGGTTACCGGATTACATGGTACCGGCGGCGTTTGTGCGCCTGGACAGTTTCCCGTTGACCCCGAACGGTAAACTGGATCGACGGGCATTACCTGTGCCCGGTGAGGACGCGTTTGCCCGCCAGATTTATGCAGCCCCCCAAGGGGAAATAGAAATTGTCCTTGCTGCTGTTTGGCGTGAGTTACTGGGCATCGAAAAAATCAGCCGGTACGACAATTTCTTTGCTCTGGGCGGGCATTCCCTGCTGGCGGTACGGGTGATGAACCGGATAATGACCGTATTGGGCGTGGAATTACCGCTAGCGGTGCTGTTTAATTCGCCTTCGTTGGCGGCCTTAGCTCAGGTGGTCCAAGCTCGGCTGGATAAACAAGACAATGCTGCTTTGCCCGCTATACTGCCAGTCTCCCGGGTGGGAAGATTACCGTTATCATTTGCACAACAGCGCTTGTGGTTCCTGGCCCAGCTTGAGGGTATCAGTGAAACGTATCATATCCCCCTTGTGCTGCACTTGCGCGGCCGGCTGGATATAACAGCCTGGCAGCAGGCATTGAATACCGTTTTTGCCCGCCATGAAGCGCTGCGCACGGTATTTGTTTCCGTTGACGGTCAGCCGCAGGTCCGGCTGCTGGCAAAAGAAAACGGCGTGCCGTTGGTGCAGCATGATTTACGCGGGCACTCAGAGGCGGACTCGATACTTGAACAGATGGTCACCGAAGCCGTGTCTGCGCCATTTGAACTCAGTCGGGGGCCACTTATCCGGGCGGAGCTTATCCGGCTGACGGATGAGGATTATCAGTTTTTGCTGATCCAGCATCATATTGTGTCCGATGGCTGGTCGGTCACTGTGCTGATACGTGAACTAAACGCGCTCTATACGGCCTTTCTGGCCGGGCACCTAGACCCGCTACCACCGTTGGCAATCCAATATCTGGATTATGCTGACTGGCAGCATCAGTGGCTTTCCGCCGAGCGTACCCAGGCGCAGTCTGACTATTGGAGAACCGTTTTGGCGGATGCACCGGTGCTGCTGGACTTGCCTACCGACAGGCCACGGCCGCCAGAGCAGTCGTTTGTCGGTTATACAGTGCCTGTCCGGCTAGATCCGGTACTGACAGCCGCCCTCAAACACGTAAGCCAGCAGCACGGTGTCACGTTGTTTATGACATTGCTGTCGGCCTGGGGCGTCGTTTTATCACGGTTATCCGGTCAGGAGGATATCATTATCGGCACCCCCAGTGCCGGCCGCAGCCGGCAGGAAGTGGAGCCGCTGATAGGCTTTTTTGTCAATACACTGGCCTTGCGGATGGTGGTTTCGGGTGAACTGACTGTGGCGGAATGCCTGACACAGGTTCAGGAAACCGCGTTAGCGGCCCAGGCGCATCAGGATCTGCCGTTTGAGCAGGTGGTGGAAATTGTCCAACCGCCACGTTGGTTGGCGCATACCCCGCTGTTCCAGGTGATGTTTGCTTGGCAGAACAATGAACGCACAGACTTGGAATTACCGGGTCTGATAGTGTCACACGTTGATCAAGAGTTGGATATTGTCAGATTTGATCTTGAGCTGAATTTGTTTGAAGAAGAAGGCGGGATTGTTGGCGATCTTGGCTATTCTGCTGCGTTGTTTGATCAATCGACAATAGAGCGGCAGGTAGGTTATCTGCATGCTGTGTTGCAAGCGATGGTGGCAAATGCCCAACAGAAAGTAGGTGAAATAGACATTCTGGCCCCGGCAGAGCGCCGGTTATTGCTGAAAACGTGGAACGCGACGGAAACGCCGTATTCTGAAACGGTGTGTATCCATCAGTTGTTTGAACAACAGGCAGAGAAAATCCCGGATGCCATCGCCTTAATGTATGAAGAACAGACCCTCAGTTATGCCGAACTCAATGCCCGTGCCAACCGGCTGGCCCATCAGTTGATTGCATTGGGGATAGCGCCAGACCAGCTAATAGTCAGTTGTGTGTCACGATCACCAGCCATGGTGGTGGGAATATTGGCCATATTGAAAGCCGGTGGGGCTTATGTGCCGCTGGACCCGGATTATCCCGGTGAACGTCTGGCACAAATGCTCACCGATGCCGCTCCAGCTATTGTTTTGGCGGATGAGACTGGACGGGCAGCCTTGGGAGACAAGGCACTGACCGGACGGGTGGTGCTTGATCCGAATAGCCTGCCTGAACTGCCGGATAGTAACCCACAAATACGGGCATTAACTCCCCGGCATTTGGCGTATGTGATTTACACATCCGGTTCAACGGGGACGCCAAAAGGGGTGATGGTGGAACATAATCAACTGGTGCAGGAAATTACTGTACTGAGTACGACATTGTCGTTTAACACTTCTGATCGGATATTACAGTTCTGCAATACTTCTTTTGATGTATGTGCATCAGAAATATTTTTTGCAATGACCAATGGTTCAGCACTCATATTGAGGACAAATCAGTGGACATCCAGTGCACAGGAATTTTGGTCTCTGTGTGAGCTATATAACGTTACTTATATATCAATTCCGGTTCAATTTTGGCGGATACTTGCTGATTCTAATAAAGGTGATATCTATAAGGACTTAAGAATTATTTGTATCGGCGGGGAAACGATACCCCAAAATGAATTAGAATGCTGGTTATCTGTTTACCGTGAATGTCCTGTTTTGGTGAATTGCTATGGAGCGACAGAAGCGACGATTACCACGACGATTTCTTACCTAAATGAAAAAACAGGACAGTCCAATCTCATTGGCCGTCCACTTCCCAATATGCAAATGTACTTGTTGGATGCTTATGCTCAGCCAGTACCATTAGGATCGATAGGCGAGTTATATATTGGCGGGGTTGGTGTGGCGCGGGGTTATCTGAACCGACCAGAGCTGACAGCAGAACGTTTCCTTGCCGATCCATTCAGTGATAAACCCCATGCACGGATGTACCGCACCGGGGATTTAGGTCGCTATCTGCCGGATGGTAATCTGGAATTTCTGGGGCGTAACGATCAACAGGTCAAAATTCGCGGTTTCCGCATTGAGCTGGGAGAAATTGAAGTCAGGTTGACAGAACATCCGGCAGTACGTGAATCGGTGGTACTGGCACTGGAGGAGGGAACGGACAAACGGCTGATGGCGTATGTGGTGGCAGACGCCTCGGAAGAGTTGGTGGACAGCCTGCGGGCGCACCTGAGTGCGGTTTTACCGGATTACATGGTACCGTCGGCGTTTGTTCGTCTGGACGCCTTCCCGTTGACACCGAATGGCAAACTGGACCGCAAGGCTCTGCCTGTGCCCGGTGAGGATGCATTCTCCCGTCAGATTTATGCAGCCCCACAAGGGGAAATAGAAACCGCGTTGGTGGCGATTTGGTGTGAGTTATTGGGCATCGAAAAAATCAGCCGACACGACAATTTCTTTGCGCTGGGCGGGCATTCCCTGCTGGCGGTACGTGTGATGAACCGGATAATGGCCATATTGGGCGTGGAATTACCGCTGACGGTGCTGTTTAATTCTCCTTCGTTGGCGGCCTTAGCGCAAGCGATTCAGGCCTGGCTGGATAAACAAGACAGCACTGTATTGCCCGCCATACTGCCTGTCTCCCGTGAAGGGAAATTGCTGTTATCATTTGCACAACAGCGCTTGTGGTTCCTGGCCCAGCTTGAGGGCGTCAGTGAAACGTATCATATCCCCCTCGCACTGCATTTGCGTGGCCGGCTGGATATAACAGCCTGGCAGCAGGCACTGAATACCGTCTTTGCCCGCCATGAAGCGCTGCGCACAGTATTTGTCTCTGTTAACGGTCAGCCACAGGTTCGGCTGCTGGCGAAAGAGAACGGGGTGCCGTTGGTGCAGCATGACTTACGTGGGCACCCGGCGGTGGACACGGTGCTGGAACAATTGTACACCGAAGCGGTGTCTGCGCCGTTTGACCTCAGCCGGGAACCGCTTATCCGGGCGGAGCTTATCCGGCTGACGGAGGAGGACTCTCAGTTTTTGCTGACCCAGCATCACATTGTGTCCGATGGTTGGTCAGTCACGGTGCTGATACGGGAACTGAACGCTCTCTACACGGCCTTTCTGGCTGGGCATCCTGACCCGCTGCCACCGTTGGTAATCCAATATCCGGATTATGCCGCCTGGCAGCATCAGTGGTTTTCCGCAGAGCGCACCCAGGTGCAGACTGACTATTGGCAAACCGTGTTGGCGGATGCGCCGGTGCTGCTGGACTTGCCTACCGATAGGCCACGGCCGCCAGAGCAGTCGTTTGCCGGTCATGCGATGCCTGTCCACTTAGATCCGGAACTGACCGCCGCCCTCAAACAATTAGGCCAGCAGCACGGTGTTACCCTGTTTATGACTGTGCTGTCGGCTTGGGCCGTCGTTTTATCACGATTGTCCAGTCAGGAGGATATCGTTATCGGTATTCCCAGTGCCGGCCGCAGCCGACAGGAAGTGGAGCCGTTGATAGGCTTTTTTGTCAATACACTGGCCTTGCGGCTGGCAGTTTCGGGTGAACTGACTGTGACGGAATGCCTGACACGGGTGCGGGAAAGCGCATTAGCGGCTCAGGCGCATCAGGATCTGCCGTTTGAACAGGTGGTGGAAATCGTTCAACCGCCACGTCGGATGGCGCATACCCCACTGTTCCAGGTGATGTTTGCCTGGCAGAACAATGAACAGACTGACTGGGTATTGCCGGGCCTGACCGTCACACCGATTGATCAGGTTTTTGACGCTGTCACGGTCGTTAAGGCCGTTAAGTATGATCTCGAACTGGAACTGTATGAGAACGCAGGCGGGATTAGTGGGGCATTGAATTACAGTACCGCCCTGTTTGATCGAACCACGATTGAACGGCACATTGGTTATTTGCAGACCGTGCTGCAAGTGATGGTGACAAATGCCCAACAGAAGGTGGGGGACATAGATATTCTGGCCCCGGCAGAGCGCCGGTTATTGCTGGAAACGTGGAATTCCACGGAAACGCCGTATCCTGACGCGGTGTGTCTCCATCAGTTATTTGAACAGCAGGTACAGAAAACTCCGGATGCCACGGCACTGGAGTATCAGGGACAGTGCCTGAGTTATGCCGAACTTAATGCCCGAGCCAACCGGCTGGCTCATCAGTTAATGACGTTGGGCGTAGCGCCAGATCAGTTAATAGCCATTTGTGTATCACGCTCACCGGCAATGATTGTCGGGATATTAGCCATACTGAAAGCCGGCGGGGCTTATGTCCCGTTGGATCCGGTTTATCCCGGTGAGCGTCTGGCACAAATCCTCTCCGATACTGCATCGGCTCTTGTTTTGGCGGATGAGATCGGGCGGATAGCTTTGGGAGATAAGTTACTGGCCGGACGGGAGGTGCTTGACCCGAATGCCTGCTTTGACCAGCCGGACAGTAACCGACAGATAGCGGCATTGACACCCTATCATCTGGCCTATGTCATTTACACCTCCGGTTCGACAGGGACCCCGAAAGGGGTGATGGTGGAACATCAGGCGTTGTATCAACGTTACTTGGGGGTTAATGAACTTTACGCTGTTACTGCACTGGATCGTGTACTGCAATTCTCTACTTTTGCATTTGATGTCTCAGTAGAGGAATGTTTCTCAGCATTATGCAATGGTGCCACATTGGTGATTCGCGATGATGACTGGCTGACTTCCATACCGGAATTTATTGCCTTGGCTCGGCAAAACCGCATCACGGTCATGTTCTTGCCAACGCTGTTCTGGTCTGAACTGGCGGCCAGTGAGAAGGAACTGCGACTGCCTGATGCCCTTAGACTTATCATCATCGGGAGTGAGGCAATCAAAAAGAATGCCATTCAAGACTGGTTCAGACAGGAAGGTTATCGACCCCGGCTGTTAAACGCTTATGGACCGACGGAAAATACGGTAACGGCAACCTGTCAGGAAATATTATCTCCGATCGAAGATCGTTCTATCGGTCGGCCGATCAAGAATACTCGCATTTATCTGCTGGATAAAAAGAGGCAACCCGTGCCGTTAGGATGCGTGGGTGAAATATACATTGGTGGAGTAGGAGTCGCACGGGGCTATCTGAACCGCCCTGAATTGACGGCGGAACATTTCCTTATTGATCCGTTCAGTGATAGCCCAGATGCCCGCATGTACCGTACTGGGGATTTGGCGTGTTACCTGCCGGACGGTAACTTGGAATTTCTGGGGCGCAATGACCAGCAGGTGAAAATTAGGGGGTTCCGCATTGAACCGGGGGAAATTGAAGTCCGGTTGATGGAACACCCGGCTGTGCGTGAATCGGTGGTACTGGTACAGGGTGATGGGACGGAGAAACGGCTGATCGCTTATGTGGTGGCGGAAGTGGATGAAGGGCTGGTGAACAGCTTGCGGTCGCACCTGAGTGCGGTTTTGCCTGATTACATGGTGCCGGTGGCGTTTGTGCGCCTGGACAGTTTCCCGTTGACCCCGAATGGCAAGCTGGACCGCAAGGCTCTGCCTGTGCCCGGTGAGGATGCTTTCTCTCGTCAGATTTATGCGACACCCCAAGGGGAAACAGAAACTGCACTTGCCTCTGTCTGGCGTGAGTTATTGGGCATCGAAAAAATCAGCCGGCACGACAATTTCTTTACGCTGGGCGGGCATTCCCTGCTGGCGGTACGGATGATTGAACATTTGCGCCATCTGGGGCTTAAACTGGCGGTGCGCGACCTGTTTCAGACTCCGGTGTTATCCAGTCTGGCGCAGAGGCAGGGGCAATACCAGGCCGTGCCTGTGCCTGTCAATGTAATTATCCCCGATACAACAACGATCACGCCGACGATGTTGCCGCTGATAGACCTGACTCAGGTTGATATTGATCGTATCGTCGGACAAGTGCCGGGCGGCATGAGCAATATTCAGGACATTTATGCCCTGTCACCCTTGCAGGACGGGATCTTATTCCACCATTTACTGGCAAACGAGGGGGATCCATACCTGTTGACCATTCAGATGGTTTTTGCGGACCGGGCTTTGCTGGACCGTTATTTGGCAGCCGTGCAGCAGGTGGTTAATCGCCACGATATCCTGCGGACTGCCTTTGTCTGGCAGGGGTTATCTGTGCCGGCACAGGTAGTCTGGCGTCAGGCCACCTTATCTGTAACCGAGCTGGCGTTAGATCCGGCTGAAGGGCCGGTCAGTGAGCAGCTAAGCCGGCGTTTTGACCCCCGCCGTTATCGTCTTGACTTAAGTGAGGCCCCGTTACTGCAATTTGTTATTGCTCGGGAAGCGGATGGTCGTTGGTTCTTATTGGAATTGCAGCACCACCTGATTGGCGACCACACGACACAGGAAGTGATGCATCATGAAATCCGGGCGTATCTGACGGGACTGGCGCCGACGCTGTCGGCACCGGTGCCGTTCCGTAATCTGGTGGCTCAGGCGCGGTTGGGCATCAGTCAGGAAGAACACACCCGTTTCTTTACTGAAATGCTGGCGGATGTGGTGGAGCCGACACTGCCGTTCGGCTTGGCGGAGGTCCATCGTGACGGCTCGCAGGTGACAGAATACCACCGGATGTTATCCGCTGAGCTGAATAGCCGTTTGCGCCGTCAGGCCCGGCAGTTGGGCGTCAGTCTGGCGGCGTTGTGTCATTTGGCCTGGGCGCAGGTATTGTCCCGGACCAGTAGTCAGGAAAACGTGGTGTTCGGTACCGTACTGTTCGGGCGTATGGCGGCGGGAGCCGGGGCGGACAGCGGGCTGGGGCTGTTTGTTAATACCTTGCCGTTGCGGCTGGATATAGATAACACGCCGGTACGGGAGAGTGTACAGCAGGCTCATACCCGACTGGCCGGATTATTGGCGCATGAGCATGCGTCGCTGGCGCTGGCTCAACGATGTAGTGGTATTGACAACGCAAGTCCCCTCTTTAGTGCCTTATTGAACTACCGGCATAATAATGTGTCAGCCATATCTGATGAGGGGATAAGTGGGATTGAGTTTGTTGGCGGACAAGAGCGGACTAGTTACCCCTTTGTGCTGTCGGTAGAGGATTTTGGTAGATCGCTGGGGCTGACGGCGCAGACGGTTCAGCCATTTGCGTCAGAGCGGATATGCGGTTATATGCAGCAGGCACTGGAGAGCCTGGCTGAAGCGCTGGAGCATACCCCGGACATGCCGGTTCGGGCGTTGGAAATCCTGCCAGAAGCGGAACGCACATTGTTGTTAACAACCCGGAATGCAACGGAAACGGAGTATCCTGAAACGTTATGTATCCATCAGTTATTCGAACAACAGGCAGAGAAAACCCCGACTGCCACCGCTCTAGTGTATGAAGAGCAGACTTTCAGTTATGCCGAACTCAATGCCCGTGCTAATCGGTTGGCTCATCAATTAATAATGCAGGGAGTAGAGCCAGACCAGTTAGTGGCTCTTTGTGTATCACGCTCACCCGCAATGGTGGTCGGGGTATTGGCCATACTGAAAGCAGGTGGAGCTTATGTGCCGCTGGATCCGGCTTATCCCGGTGAGCGTCTGGCACATATTCTCACCGATGCTGCCCCGGCTATTATTCTGGCGGATGAGACTGGACGGACAGCCTTGGGAGAGAAGGCATTGGCCGGACGGAAGGTGCTTGACCCGAATAGCCTGCCTGAACAATCAGACAGTAATCCACAGATACCGGCATTGACCTCCTGTCATCTGGCCTATGTCATTTACACCTCCGGTTCGACTGGCACGCCGAAAGGGGTGATGGTGGAACATCGTAACATCCTGCGTTTATTTGATGCGACTGAATCCTGGTATCATTTTAACCAACAAGACAGTTGGTGCCTTTTTCATTCCATCGCCTTTGATTTTTCGGTATGGGAATTATGGGGAGCGTTGCGTTACGGCGCTAAATTGGTTTTAGTCCCCCACGCGATTACTCGTTCTCCACAGGAATTCCATCAATTTGTGTGCCAGCATGGCATCACCGTACTGAATCAGACACCAAGTGCTTTCAAAGCCTTTATTGCCAACTATGTTGATAACCCCTCACCGGATCAGTTGCGTTATATCATTTTTGGTGGCGAAGCCCTGGACCCAAGTATATTGAAGCCGTGGTATCGCTTGCGAAAAGACACTTCGCCACAGTTGGTGAATATGTATGGCATTACGGAAACGACCGTCCATGTGACTTACCGGGTACTAAATCACCATGATGTGGCGCAAACCGTCAGCCCTATTGGCACACGTATTCCGGATCTAACACTGTATTTGCTGGACAAATATGGTCAACCAGTGCCGGAGGGAGTCACTGGAGAGCTGTATATCGGCGGTGCTGGTGTCGCACGGGGTTATCTGAACCGGCCTGAATTGACGGCAGAACGTTTCTTAGCTGACCCGTTTAGTGATAAACCGGATGCGCGGATGTACCGCACTGGGGATCTAGTGCGCTACTGGCTGGCCGGCAATCTGGAATTTCTGGGGCGTAATGATCAGCAGGTGAAAATCCGCGGTTTCCGTATTG
Organism: Photorhabdus kleinii; assembly: GCF_025384885.1. Taxonomy (NCBI): domain Bacteria; kingdom Pseudomonadati; phylum Pseudomonadota; class Gammaproteobacteria; order Enterobacterales; family Morganellaceae; genus Photorhabdus; species Photorhabdus kleinii. The sequence goes on along the minus strand of NZ_JAJAFY010000019.1, from coordinate 68,704 downwards.
AGCCGGGTGAAATTGAAGCCCGTCTGGCAGAACACCCGGCGGTGCGTGGATCGGCGGTGTTGGCACAGGGTGATGGATCGGAGAAGCGACTGGTAGCGTATGTGGTGGCAGACGTAGCGGAGGGGCTGGTGAATAGCCTGCGGGCGCACTTGAGTGCCCAGTTACCGGATTATATGGTGCCGGCGGCGTTTGTGCGTCTGGACAGCTTGCCGTTGACACCGAATGGCAAGCTGGACCGACGGGTTCTGCCGGCACCGGACCGTGACGCGTTTGCCCGCCAACGTTATGAAGCGCCGCAGGGAGAAACCGAAACGGTGTTGGCGGCGATTTGGTGTGAACTGCTGGGGATTGAGCAAGTCAGCCGGCACGACAATTTTTTTGCGCTGGGCGGACATTCCCTCGTTGCGGTGCGGATAATAAACCGAATAATGGCGGTATTGAGCGTGGAATTACCGCTGGCGGAGCTGTTTAACTCGCCTTCGCTGACGGCCTTAGCTCAGGCAGTTCAGACTTGGCTTGATAAACAAGACAGCACTGCATTGCCCGCCATAATACCTGTCTCCCGGGAGGGGATACTGCCGTTATCATTCGCACAACAGCGTTTGTGGTTCCTGGCTCAGCTCGAAGGCATCAGTGAAACGTATCATATTCCCCTTGCGCTGCATTTGCGCGGTCAGTTGAATATGGCGGCTTGGCAGCAGGCATTGAATACCGTCTTTGCCCGCCATGAAGCGCTGCGCACGGTATTTGTTTCCGCTGACGGTCAGCCGCAGGTCCGGCTGCTGGCAAAAGAGAGTAGGTTGCCGTTGGTGCAGTATGATTTGCGCGGGCATTCGGCGGCTGACACGGCACTGGAACAGATGTACACCGAAGCTGTGTCTGAGCCGTTTGAACTCAGTCGGGGGCCGCTTATCCGGGCGATGCTTATCCGGTTGGCGGATGAGGACTATCAGTTTTTGCTGACCCTGCATCACATAGTGTCCGATGGCTGGTCAGTCTCGGTGCTGATACGTGAACTGAACGCGCTTTACACGGCCTTTTTGACCGGGCAACCTGACCCCTTGCCACCTCTGACAATCCAATATCCGGATTATGCCTCCTGGCAGCATCAGTGGCTTTCCGCCGAGCGTACCCAGGCGCAGTCTGACTATTGGCGATCCGTGTTGGTGGATGCCCCGGTGCTGCTGGATTTGCCCACCGACAGGCCACGGCCGTCAGAGCAGTCATTTGCCGGTCAGGTTGTTCCTGTCCGGTTGGATCCGGAATTGACCGTCGCCCTCAAACACTTAAGCCAACAGCACGGCGTCACGCTGTTTATGACATTACTGTCGGCCTGGGCCGTCGTCTTATCGCGTCTGTCCGGTCAGGAAGATATCATTATCGGCACCCCTAGTGCCGGCCGCAGCCGGCAGGAAGTGGAGCCGCTGATTGGCTTTTTTATCAATACGTTGGCATTGCGGATGGCTATTTCGGGCGAATTAACGGGGGCGGAATTACTGGAACAAGTCCGACAGACGGTATTGATGGCACAGGCGCATCAGGATCTGCCATTTGAGCAGGTGGTGGAAATCGTACAACCGCCCCGCCAGATGGCGCATACCCCTCTGTTCCAAGTGATGTTTGCCTGGCAGAATAATGAACACATTGACTGGGTATTGCCGGGACTGACCGTCACACCGGTTGATCAGGCTTTTGACGCTGTTGATACCGTTAAGTTTGATCTTGAGCTGGAACTGTATGAGGAAGCTGGCGGGATTAGTGGGGCACTGAATTATAGTACATCCCTGTTTGATCGACCCACCATCGAACGGCACAGGGATTATTTGCAGACCGTGCTGCAAGCGATGGTGGCAAATGCCCAACAGAAGGTGGGTGAAATGGATATTCTGGCCCCGGCAGAGCGCTGGTTATTGCTGGAAACGTGGAATGCCACGGAAACGCCGTATCCTGAGACATTGTGTCTCCATCAGTTATTTGAACAGCAGGCAGAGAAAACCCCGGATGCTATCGCCCTAGTGTATGAAGAACAGACCTTCAGTTATGCTGAATTAAATGCCCGAGCTAACCAGTTGGCCCATCAGTTGATTGAGTTGGGTGTTGAACCGGAGCAACGGGTAGCAATTTGTGTGTCAAGGTCATCGGCCATGGTGGTTGGGGTATTAGCCATACTGAAAGCGGGTGGGGCTTATGTGCCGCTCGATCCCATTTATCCGGCCGATCGGCTGGCGTATATGCTCGAAGACGCAGCACCCGTTGCGGTACTGACCCAAACCGAGTGGGTTGACCGGCTAGCTAGCACTGTGCCCACTGTGGTACTCGATGCCCAGGCCGCATTCTTGATGTCACATTCCACCGATAACCCAGACACTCAGGCGCTGGGACTGACATCACACCATCTGGCCTATGTGATCTACACCTCCGGTTCTACGGGACTGCCCAAAGGAGTGATGAACAGCCACCAAGCCTTGTGTAACCGCCTATTATGGTTCGTCCGTGATATCGTAACGGCTCCATTGGTAGCGGCACTGAAAACCAACATCAGCTTTGTTGATTCTGTAACCGAGATGCTAGGCGTGTTGTTGTCCGGTGGCAAACTGGTAGTTTTCAGTGATCATGAAGTGAAAGATCTCAACCGTTTCAGTGATGGTTTGCGCCGTTTTGGCGTCAATTATCTGGTGGTGGTGCCTTCGCTGTTACAACACTTAATTCAAGGCCATAGAGATGAGTTAAAATCCATCAGGACGTTGGTTTGCAGCGGAGAACGGCTGGCTCCTGAACTGGCCCGACAAGTTGTGACGGATTACCCCTGGCTCCGTTTGTTAAATTTCTATGGTTCATCAGAAGTCAATGGTGATGCTATCTGGTATGAATACAATGCTCAGGCAGGGATACCGGAAGTATCAGTGATTGGCCGACCAATTGCCAATACCCAGATCTATATTCTCGATCCTATTAGACAACCTGTCCCTCTTGGCGTAGTCGGTGAAATTTATATTGGCGGAGACGGGGTAGCCAATGGCTATCTGAACCGTCTTGAACTGACAGAGGCGCGTTTTCTTGTCGACCCATTCAGTGATAAACCTAATGCACGGATGTACCGCACTGGCGATTTGGCGCGCTACCTGTCGGACGGCAATCTGGAATTTCTGGGCCGCAATGATCAGCAGGTGAAAATCCGTGGCTTCCGCATTGAACCGGGGGAAATTGAAGTGCGGTTGGCAGAACACCCGGCAGTGCATGGATCAGTAGTGCTGGCACTGGATGATGGGACGGAAAAACGGTTGGTGGCCTATGTGGTGGCGGATGCGGAAAAGGAGTTGGTCAACAATTTGCGTACCCACCTAAGTTCGGTTCTGCCGGATTATATGGTGCCGGCGGCGTTTGTGCGTCTGGATAGCTTCCCGTTAACCGCTAACGGCAAACTTGACCGAAGGGCATTGCCAGCACCGGATAGAGAAGCGTTTGCCCGTCAACGCTATGAGGTGCCGCAAGGGGAAACCGAAACAGTGTTGGCGGCGATTTGGCGTGAACTGCTGGGAATTGAACAAGTCAGCCGACATGACAATTTCTTTGCCCTGGGTGGACATTCACTGTTAGCGGTGCAAATGATGAATATTGCCGCTGGGCAGGGTTTGAGTTTCACGTTAAATATCTTGTTCCAGTTCCCCGTGTTGACTGAATTGGCGGCAAAAATCACCTCAGATCCTCTGCTTCAACTGCAAAGTAGCGCCATATCAGTACGGTCTGGTGGAACAGGGTTGCCGCTATTCTTCGTTCCTAGTGGTATGGGAGATTATTCGTATGTCTTCGGGCTGTCTCAGCATATTTCATCGGGTTACCCGATTTATGTGTTGCCTTGGCCTTCCATCAATGAAGGACTAATGTCAACGATAGAGGTGCTAGCTATCAGGATGGTCACCTTTATAAAGGTTGTTCAACCGACTGGCCCGTACCGGATATGCGGTTATTCTTCGGGTGGTGTACTGGCTTACGCTATTGCGCAGCAACTTTTGAACGCCGGTGAGATAGTTAATTTTCTCGGATTGATTGATACGTTAGCGCCTCATTATTTTGGGAAAGAGGCCATGCAACCCAAATACCATTTCTTTACTGAGTTGGCCCGGCAGTCAGAGGAGTGTCCAGAAAAGATTGCGATGTTGTACCAGCGTATTGATGAATTGAATTTGGCGCAGTTTATTGAAGCAGCTCAGGAACTGGCATTATATCCCGCCAATCTGAGTGCTGACTTAATGGCAAAACGTTGGGAACAGATAGAGCATTATGAGCAAATAGTCAGAGATTATGAGCCACCAGTATTAGCGGTAACGTTGCATCAGTTTTATGCGATGGAAACTTACTCGTCTATTTCTTTTGTGACGGATAAAAAGTTAGAGTCTTTAAATATCGATCCATCGCTAGGTTGGGCACAGATAATATCTGATACTTCGCTTAAGTTAATAGCTATTCCGGGTGACCACTTTAGTTTATTGGAAAATGATGAGAATAAAATTGCTTTAGTTCATGCCTTGAATATGGCGTTAGTAATCGATTGTGATAAGGGATCGGTGTAATATTAATATATTGATAATTTAACGTTGGTTTGACAATCCGGTATATATTATTTATGCCGGATTGTTTTTATTTCAAAAAATAAGAGAAGTGATAATTACCATATGAGTTATTTAGTCAAGTTTTTACTATTATTGATTGGGGTTTAATCTAATCTGGTTTTTTCTATATATAAAAATATATTTCATTGTGTGGTTTTTGTTTTCATAAATCGTTAAGGATAATTAATGTAAGTTTTAAGAATAGCCATATATTTTTCGTTGTTAATGTTGGCTAATTTAATTAAAAAATTTGGTTTTGACATTAAAATAATGAGTGATAATTAACATGAAAATTGAATAATGTAATCTCTATATGTTTTCCTGCTGTATGGAAATTAGATAATATTGGAATTAAACTACAGGTTAATAAATGTAGTAGGGTGTAAAATAAATTACCCTGTAGAACGATTTACTTGAGATATATTGTTTTGTAATTAATGGTTCATTATGTAACCTATTGTTTTAAATAATAATGTTTATTGTAAGATAGTGTGTAATAAAGCCATTTCTAGTTTTAAATTGTTTCTATACGGTATTAAATATAATCACATTTATATCGACTTTATAATCTTATTATTATAAAAAAATATAATGGATTTAATTTGAATTTGTATTGGTTCGTTTACGGTATTTACATTAACGATATTATTTATTTGTTGAAAAATAGTGTGTTATGAATTACTTTTAACCCAGTCTTATATTTTCAAATAATTGAATATATAGGGTGGTTTGTAAATGTTGAATAAGTTACATTTGTAATTGAGCTATTAGTTAATTATTAAGATAAAGAATTTATTTTATAAGTAATTATCAAAGTAAACTTTTTTGATAATTTATTTATTTTATCTTTATAAATATATAATTTGTTTTTGAAATAATTTCAATTAGATATTAATAGAGAATAGATAAAATACAATGGTGATTTGGTATTTATGCATAATTAAATGCAGTTAACGGTTCCATTTTAAATGATGGAATTCAATATTAGCCAATTAAAATTGCAGTAAATCAATCGAACTTATCTAAAAAACGGGAACAAAAATGGAATGTCTTATTCCGAAGCATAAAATAAGTTATTTATTCCGTTGTCAGGAAAATTAATGTCAAGAAATTGTTAATTGCTTGTTGTTGACGAGGCTATAGCATCCCGTATCTGAATCTCTTGAATTGATATCAGATGTGTCCGTTTTTATTTCTTGGGGGCAAGAAGTGAGAAAGAAATATTGGTGATGGTTGTCAGAAATGACAGTTTTCAAATTTCTAACAGATTCGTTGAGGTAGTAAATGAAAGATAGTATCGCTCAAGCAGGAAGTGATTTTAAAGCTGAACTCTTCTCTCAGACGTCAGAAAATATAACCAACGTAAATGACACTTTACCACCGACTCAAAATGTAAAGAATATTCCCCAGACGTTGACATCCAGTGAATCATTTTGGTGCGAACGTCTTGCTGCTTTGCAACCCCTCCAATTACCTTTTGAAACCGCCGGAGAGCAAGTAGAACCCAGTTGGGTAATAAGCGACTGGCAGCTCCCGTTGCCAAAAAACGGTGAAGAGGAACCATTACAAACATTATTGCAGGCATTCGTTATCTACCTTGCGCGTTTGACTCAGCAGACGGTATTCCAAATCGGTTGGTACGTGGATGGGGTAAACGATAAGTCGGTAGATTTGGCACCAGTGGTGCCAATGGTCGTTGAGATGGAGTTTGATAAGCCCTGGCATGTGGTAGCGAATTGGCTGGATGGTGAGCTGGCCCGGTTGGCCCGGCACCGCACATTTAGTCGAGATCTCCTCGCGAGCGCTCCTTCATTGTGGGCTATTCCTGCGTTGACAAACCACCGGCCGTGGCGAATTGCCATTGCTGTCATAGCGGAGGATAGGCCGTGTGATCAGACGGTGCCGGGCGAATTGCTGACGTTCCAAATCAATGCGCAGGGTGGTTTTCGTTGGATCTACGATGAGAATCGCCTGAGCACGGAAGTGATTCTGCGCATGGGTGAACATTTACAGATGCTGGCAGCGTCAAAAAGGCAGGGAGAGGAAGTTCCTATTTGGCAGCTTAATGTGTTATCTGAGGCTGAACGTACCTTGCTATTGGAAACCTGGAACGCCACGGAAACCCCTTATCCTGACCCGGTATGTATACATCAATTGTTTGAACAACAGGCAGAGCAAGCCCCGCATGCCACAGCGTTGGAATATCAAGAACAGACCCTCAGTTATGCGGAACTGAATATCCGTGCTAACCGACTGGCTCATCAATTGATTGCGCTGGGCGTCATACCAGACCGGCGGGTCGCGATTTGTGTGGAACGTTCCCCGATGATGGTGGTGTCATTGCTGGCCGTGCTGAAAGCGGGTGGGGCTTATGTGCCGTTGGATTCAACTTATCCGCGGGAACGTCTGGCATATATCCTGAGCGATAGTGCACCGTCAGTGGTGCTGGTTGATAAAGCTGGCCGTGCGGCGCTGGGCGAACAGGCGCTGGTAGGAGTGACGGTATTTGATCCGAATATCCAACTTGACCAGCCCGACAGCAATCCGCAGATCCCGGCATTAACACCACAGCATCTGGCCTATGTGATTTACACCTCCGGCTCAACCGGACAGCCGAAAGGGGTGATGGTGGAACATCAGGCGATTTATCAACGTTATCTGGGTTTTAATGACACCTATGCCGTCACTGCACAAGACCGGCTATTGCAATTTGCCGCGTTTGCGTTTGATGTTTCAGTGGAGGATTTCTTCTCGTCATTATGCAACGGCGCCACACTGGTTATCCGGGATGATAGCTGGCTGGCTTCGATACCGGAATTTATTGCCTTAACCCGACAATATCGTATTACGGTGATGTCACTGCCGACTTTATTCTGGTCTGAACTGGCAGCTAGAGATAATGGATTGCCGCTGCCGGATTGTCTCCGGCTCATCATCATTGGGGGTGAGGTGGTGAAAAAGAGTGCCATTCAGGAGTGGTTTAGACAAGCAGGCCATCGGCCTCGGTTGTTGAATGGTTATGGCCCGACGGAAAACACCGTGACGGTGACCTATAAGGACGTGTTATCTCCGGACGATGCCCGTTCTATCGGCCGACCAGCTAAAAATGCCCGTATCTACCTGCTAGACAAATATGGCGAACTGGTACCCGCAGGTTGCGTGGGCGAGATGTATATTGGTGGCGTGGGCGTGGCTCGGGGTTATCTCAACCGGCTAGCGTTGAGCGTGGAACGTTTTATGCTGGATACTTTTAGTCCGGTGTCCGGCGAACGGATGTATCGCTCTGGGGATTTGGCCCGCTACCTGCCGGATGGGGACCTCGAATTTCTGGGCCGTAACGATGAACAGGTTAAAATTCGCGGTTTCCGGATTGAACTGGGGGAAATTGAAACCCGACTGATGGAACACCCGGCGGTACAAGAGGCAGCGGTGCTGGCATTGGATGGCGATCAGGGCAAACGGCTGGTGGCTTATGTGGAGGCGAAAGCGAATGAGAGATTGGCTGCTGATTTGCGTGAATACCTGAGTGCCATTTTGCCTGACTATATGGTGCCGGTGGCCTTTGTGCGTCTGGATAGCTTCCCGCAGACCCCGAGTGGCAAGTTAGATCGCCGGGCGTTGCCTGCGCCAGGGGAAGACGATTTTGCCCGTCAGATTTATGAAGCCCCACAAGGGAAGGCTGAGATCACTCTGGCGGACATCTGGCGTGAGTTATTGGGTATTGAACAAATAAGCCGGCATGACAGTTTCTTTGCGTTGGGTGGTCATTCCCTACTCGGCGTGCAGATGATTGAGCGTCTGCGTCGCTTGGGTTTGACACTGACGGCGCGTGATCTGTTCCAGTCGCCGGTGCTGTCAGCATTGGCTAAAACGTTGGGACAGCATCAGGCTGTGATAGTCCCGCCTAACGTCATCACGCCGACAACTACTGCGCTGATGCCGGAGATGTTGCCGCTGATTGATTTGAGTCAGACTGACATTGACCGTATCGTCGAGCAAGTGCCGGGCGGGATAACCAATATTCAGGATATCTATGCGTTGTCGCCGTTGCAGGACGGTATCTTGTTCCACCACCTGTTGGAACAGGCAGGTGACCCCTATCTGGTGCTCTATCCGGTGGCCTTTGCTAACCGGTCTTTACTGGAACGTTATCTGGCGGCGGTACAACAGACGGCTGATCGCCATGATATCTTGCGGACGGCGTTTATTTGGCAAGGATTATCAGTTCCAGCGCAGGTGGTCTGGCGTCAGGCACGGTTGCCCGTGACAGAACTGACGCTAGATCCGGCGGACGGTCCGGTCATTGATCAGTTAACTCGGCGTTTTGATCCCGTTCAATATCGTCTTGACTTGAGTCAAGCGCCGCTACTGCATTTTGTTATCGCTCAGGAAGCCGATGGCCGCTGGTTCTTACTGGAATTGCAGCATCATTTGATTGGCGACCATGAAACGATGGAAGTGATGCACCGTGAAGTGCAGGCCTATTTTACCGGACAGGGGGAGCATCTGCCTGCGCCGGTGCCGTTTCGTAATCTGGTGGCTGAGGCACGGTTGGGAGTGAGTCAGGAAGCGCATACCCGTTTCTTCACCGACATGTTGGCGGCAGTGGATGAGCCAACGTTGCCGTTTGGGCTGACAGGTGTGCATCGTGATGGATCTCAGAAGACGGAATCCCACTGGATGTTGGTTCCTGAGCTAAATGACCGTTTGCGCAGTCAGGCCCGGCGTTTGGGCGTCAGTCTGGCGGCGTTGTGTCATCTGGCTTGGGCGCAAGTGTTATCGCGTACCAGCGGACAGGAGAAAGTGGTGTTTGGTACCGTTCTATTTGGGCGCATGGCAGTGGGGGAAGGAATGGGGTTGTTTATCAATACCCTACCGCTGCGGCTGGATATCGATGAGACCCCGGTACGGGACAGTGTGCGGGAGGCGCATCTGCGGCTGGCTGAATTGTTGGAGCATGAGCATGCTCCATTGGCGTTGGCTCAACGATGCAGTGGAGTTGACAGCGGTACGCCGCTCTTTAGTGCCTTGTTGAACTATCGCCATAATGAGCAGCCGGATCCTTTGGATGAAACAATGACCGGGATTGAATTCCTGGGTGAACAAGAGCGAACTAACTATCCGTTTGTGCTGTCGGTAGAGGACGGTGGCTCTACGCTGGGTCTGACCGCTCAAGTCGTGCGGCCGTTTGATCCGGAAAGTCTATGCGGTTATATGCAACAGGCACTGGAGAGTCTGGTGGAAGCGCTGGAGCAAACCCCGGAAATGCCCGTTCGGGTATTGGATATCCTGCCGGAAGTGGAGCGTATTTTGTTGCTGGAAACCTGGAACGCGACGGAAACCGTCTACCCAGATCAGTTATGTGTCCATCAGTTGTTTGAACAGCAGGTGGAGAAAACTCCAGCGGCGACAGCGCTGATCGCAGGAGATAAAACGCTAAGCTATACGGAACTGAATACCCGTGCTAACCGGCTGGCTCATCAGTTAATCGAACAAGGAGCTTGTTCCGGTGATCATATTGCGCTTCTGCTAGAACGATCGATAGAACTGGTGGTGGCCCAGTTGGCCATTCTTAAAGTCGGTGCCGTTTACGTGCCGGTTGATCCCAGTATGCCGGATGAGCGGAAAAACTGGCTGATAAGTGATTGTTCCGCCCGGTTGCTGCTCACTGATACACAGGCTGATATTCCGGCGAACCTGACTGTTCCGCTGTTGCGTCTCTCGGATGAATCAGACACGGACGGAAGAGAGGAAGAGTGCCTCAACCCTGATTTGCCGTGTTCCAGTACCGAGTTAGCGTATATCATGTACACCTCCGGTTCTACCGGTACACCCAAAGGGGTCTTGGTACCGCATCGTGCGGTGGTCCGACTGGTCATCAATAATGACTATGCTGAAATCGGACCGGATGACCGAGTTGCCTTTACGGCTAATCCGGCTTTCGATGCTAGTACGTTTGAAGTTTGGGCACCGTTGCTCAGCGGCGGGGCGTTAGTGGTTATTGACCGCGCCACGTTATTAACACCACAGGAGTTAGTACCGGTTTTACAGGCTCACCACATCACAGTGCTGTGGCTAACTATCGGGTTGTTTAACCGACTGGCGGCAGAGTTATCTCCGGTTCTGCCGCAGATAAAGATTCTGATTTTCGGGGGAGATATACCCGATTTACAGGTGATTGCTCAGGTTCTAAATAATCGCCCGCCACAACAACTCTTGCAGGCTTATGGTCCCAGTGAGGGAACCACTTTTACCACTATGTATCCTATCGTGGCATTAACGCAGGGAGTGACTCGTATCCCCATTGGCCGACCGATAGCCAATACACGTATTTATCTGCTGGATGCTTACGGTCAGCCGGTGCCGACAGGTGCGATCGGTGAGATTTATGTGGGGGGAGATGGGGTTGCTTGCGGCTATCTTAATCGCCCTGACCAGACTGCGGAACGTTTCCTGACAGATCCATTTAGTGATCAACCGGATGCGCGTATGTACCGGACCGGGGATTTAGCCCGTTATCTGCCGGACGGTAATCTGGAATTTCTGGGCCGCAATGACCAACAGGTTAAAATCCGCGGCTTCCGCATTGAGCCGGGAGAAATTGAGACGCGTCTGGTGGAGCATTCGGCGGTGCGTGAGGCGGCTGTGTTGGCGCTGGGTGATGGGTCGGACAAACGGCTGGTGGCCTATGTGGCGGCGGAAGCCCATGAGGGGCTGGCGATTACTCTGCGTGATCACCTGAGTGCCATTTTACCTGATTATATGGTGCCGTCAGCTTTTGTGCGTCTGGATGCTTTCCCGTTAACCCCGAACGGTAAGCTGGATCGTCGGGCGTTACCGGCACCGGACGAAGAGGCGTTTGCCCGCCAAGTTTATGTTGCGCCACAAGGCGAAACGGAAATGGCGCTGGCGACGATTTGGCGTGAATTACTGGGGATTGAGCAGGTCAGTCGGTATGACAGCTTTTTTGCGTTGGGCGGCCACTCGTTGCTGGCTGTGCGGATGGTTGAACACCTGCGTCACTTGGGGTTGACGCTGGCAGTGCGTGACCTGTTCCAGTCGCCAGTGTTGTTTGAATTGGCGCAAACATTGGGGCAGCACCCGGTTATGGTGGTGCCATCGAATGTGATTACGTCAGCGACGACGAAAATCACCCCGGAAATGTTGCCGCTAATTGATCTGACTCAGGCTGAGATTGACCGTATCGTCGGGCAGGTGCCGGGTGGGATGACTAATATTCAGGATATCTATGCCCTGTCACCGTTGCAGGACGGTATTTTGTTCCACCATTTATTGGCAAACGAAGGTGATCCGTATCTGGTGGTCAGTCAAATGGCTTTTGCTGACCGGTCTCTGCTAGATCGTTATTTGGCGGCAGTGCAACAGGTGATTGATCGCCACGATATTCTGCGCACTGCCTTTATCTGGCAAGGGTTGTCAGTGCCGGCACAGGTAGTCTGGCGTCAAACGTCCTTATTAGTGACTGAATTGATGCTGGGCCCGGTTGATGGGTCGGTTAGCGATCAACTGGCTCGACGTTTTGATCCCCGTCATTATCGTCTCGATTTGGGTCAGGCACCGCTGTTACGTTTTGTGGTGGCGCAGGAGACCGATGGCCGCTGGTTCTTACTGGAATTGCAACATCACCTGATTGGTGACCATACCACAATGAAAGTGATGAACCGTGAAGTGCGGGCGTACCTTGCCGGGCAAGGGAATAGCCTGCCTGACCCGGCTCCTTTCCGCAATTTGGTGGCTCAAGCCCGGCTAGGGGTGAGTCAGGAAGCGCATATCCGCTTCTTTACTGACATGTTGGCGGAGGTGGATGAGCCTACGCTGCCGTTCGGGCTGGCGGATGTGCATCGTGATGGCTCTCAGGAGATAGCATCCCACCGGCTGCTGACGGCCAGCTTGAATGACCGCCTGCGTAGCCAAGCCCGACGTTTGGGGGTCAGTCTGGCGGCGTTGTGTCATTTGGCTTGGGCACAGGTGCTGTCGTGTACCAGTGGTCAGGAGAAAGTGGTGTTTGGCACCGTGCTGTTTGGGCGCATGACTGCGGGAGAAGGGGCTGACAATGGTATGGGGCTGTTTATCAATACTCTGCCGTTACGGCTGGATATGGATGATACGCCGGTACGCGATAGTGTACAGGCCGTACATACCCGGCTGGCGGGATTGTTGGAACATGAGCATGCTTCACTGGCGTTGGCTCAGAGATGCAGCAGGGTTGCCAGCGGTACGCCGCTTTTTAGTGCCTTAATGAACTACCGACATAATGATCAGCTTGATCCTTTGGATGAAACGATAGAGGGGATTGAATTCCTAGGCGAACAGGAGAGCACTAACTATCCCTTTGGAATGTCGGTGGAGGACGATGGCGCCACGCTGGGGCTGATCGCTCATGTGGTGCAACCGTTTGATCCAGAAAGCTTGTGCAGTTATATGCAGCAGGCGCTGGAGAGTTTGGTAGAGGCCCTTGAGCAGGCTCCAGAGGTACCGGTACGAACACTGAACATCCTGCCTGAAACGGAACGCACGTTGTTACTGGAAACTTGGAACGCCACGGAGACCCCGTATCCTGACGCGTTATGTATTCATCAGTTGTTTGAACAACAGGTGGAGAAAACCCCTGATGCGACGGCGTTGGTGTATCAAGAGCAGACGCTGAGTTATGCCGAATTAAATACCTGCGCCAACCGGTTGGCCCATCAACTGATTGCATGTGGCGTAACACCGGAACAACAGGTGGCGATTTGCGTGGCACGCTCACCGACGATGGTGGTGGCATTGTTGGCGGTACTGAAAGCGGGTGGGGCCTATGTGCCGCTGGACCCAACTTACCCGGGGGAGCGTCTGACGTATATCCTGAATGATACTGCCCCATCAGTGGTATTGGCGGATGCGACCGGACAGGCCGCACTGGGTGACGAAGCGCTGGCTGGGCTGACGGTAATTGACCCGAATATCCAGCCTGACCAACCGGACAGCAATCCATTAGTGACTGCATTAACGCCACAGCATCTGGCTTATGTGATTTACACCTCTGGTTCAACCGGGCAGCCGAAAGGGGTGATGGTAGAACATCAGGCGGTGTATCAACGTTATCTGGGTGTTAATGAACTCTATGCCGTCACCGAGCAAGACCGGGTGTTGCAATTTGCCGCTTTTGCGTTTGATGTTTCAGTGGAAGAGTGCTTCTCGTCATTATGCAACGGAGCCACGCTGGTAATTCGTGATGATAGCTGGCTGGCTTCAATGGCGGAATTTATTGCCTTAGCCCGGCAAAACCGTATCACGGTGATGTTTCTGCCGACTTTGTTCTGGTCTGAACTGGCGGCCAGAGATAACGGATTGCCGTTGCCGGATGGTCTCAGGCTCATCATTATTGGCAGTGAGGCGGTCAAAAAGAGCGCCATTCAGGATTGGTTTAAGCAGGAAACCTACCAACTCCGGCTATTGAACGCTTATGGCCCGACGGAAAATACCGTGACGGCGACCTGTAAAGAAATATTATCCCCGGCAGATGATCGTTCTATCGGTCGGCCGATTAGGAATACTCGTGTCTACTTACTGGATAGAAACAGGCAACCTGTGCCATTGGGCTGCGTTGGAGAAATATATATTGGTGGCGTGGGGGTGGCACGGGGTTATCTGAACCGGCTGGCATTGAGCGAGGAACGTTTTATACCGGATCCCTTTAATCCGATGTCCGATGCGCGGATGTATCGCACCGGAGATTTGGCCCGCTACCTGCCGGACGGTGAATTGGAATTCCTGGGGCGTAACGACCAACAGGTTAAAATTCGCGGCTTCCGGGTTGAGCTAGGGGAAATTGAAGCCCGGCTGGTGGAACACCCGGCGGTGCAAGAGGCGGCGGTGCTGGTGCTGGATGACGGGCAAGACAAACGGCTGGTCGCCTATGTGGCGGCGGAAGCGAATGAGGGTTTGGCTGCCCGTTTGCGTGAACACCTGAGTGCAGTTTTACCTGACTATATGATACCGGCGGCCTTTGTACGTCTGGATAGCTTCCCGCAGACGCCGAATGGCAAGTTAGATCGCCGAGCATTGCCGGCACCGGGGGAAGCGGCGTTTGCCCGTCAGGTTTATGAAGCCCCGCAAGGGAAGATAGAAACGATGCTAGCGGCTGTCTGGTGTGAATTGTTGGGTGTTGAGCAGATTAGTCGATATGACAGCTTCTTTGCGTTGGGCGGCCATTCACTGCTCGCCGTGCGCATGATTGAACGATTGCGGCGTATCGGTCTGGGGATATCGGTACAAACGCTATTTCAACATCCAACACTCTGTGTTCTGGCGCAGTCTCTGGTTCAGCATGATGAAATCCAGGTGCCTGACAACGGTATTACACCGGATACGACGGTACTGACACCGGCGATGTTGCCGCTGATCGATTTAACTCAGGCTGACATTGACTGCATCGTCGGACAGGTACCGGGCGGGATGGCGAATATTCAGGATATCTATGCGCTGTCACCGTTGCAGGATGGCATTTTGTTCCACCATCTGCTGGAGAATGAAGGTGATACCTATCTGTTAATTAGCCAGATGGTTTTTGCTGACCGGGCGCTGTTGGATCGTTATTTGATGGCGATTCAACGGATAATTGATCGGCACGATATTCTGCGTACCGCCTTTATTTGGCAAGGATTGTCAGTGCCGACGCAGGTGGTCTGGCGTCAGGCCCCATTGTCAGTGACGGAACTGACAATGAACCCGGCTGACGGCTCAGTCAGTGACCAGTTAACCCGGTGTTTTGATCCCGCTCACTATCGTCTTGACCTGAGTCAAGCCCCATTATTGCGTTTTGTTATCGCGCAGGAAACGGATAGTCGTTGGTTGTTACTGGAATTACATCATCACTTGATCGGTGACCATGAAACGATGGAAGTGATGCACCGCGAAGTTCAGGCGTATCTGACGGGTGAGGAGGAGAGTTTACCGGTGCCGGTTCCTTTCCGCAATTTGGTGGCGCAGGCCCGGTTGGGTGTCAGTCAGGAAGAGCATACCCGCTTCTTTACCGAGATGCTGGCGGAGGTGGATGAACCTACGTTGCCGTTTGGATTGACGGAGGTACATCGTGACGGTTCGCAGGTGACGGAATTCCACCGGATGTTGGTTCCTGAGCTAAATGACCGTCTGCGCAGTCAAGCCCGACGTTTGGGGGTCAGTCTGGCGGCGCTGTGTCATCTGGCTTGGGCACAGGTGTTGTCTTGTACCAGCGGTCAGCAGAGTGTCGTGTTTGGTACGGTGCTGTTTGGGCGTATGCAGGCGGGGGACGGTGCTGACAATGGCATGGGATTGTTTATCAATACCTTGCCGTTGCGGCTGGATATCGATGAGACTCCGGTACGGGACAGCGTGCAGGCCGCCCATACCCGACTCGCCGGATTATTGGCGCATGAGCATGCTTCATTGGCACTGGCTCAGCGTTGCAGTAGGGTTGCCAGCGGTACGCCACTCTTTAGTGCGCTGTTGAATTATCGGCATAATGCTTTGCCGGCAACGTCAGATGAACTGATCAGTGGTATTGAATTTCTTGGTGGACAGGAGCGAACCAACTACCCATTTGTGCTGTCGGTGGAGGATTTTGGTGAATCTCTGGGGCTGACGGCTCAGGTAGTACAACCGTTTGATCCGGAAAGCCTATGCGGTTATATGCAACAGGCGCTGGAGAGTCTGGTAGAAGCTTTGGAGCAAGCGCCGGAGACACCGATACGGGGGTTGAACATCTTGCCTGAAACGGAACGCAGGTTGTTGCTGGAAACTTGGAACGCCACGGAAACCGCCTATCCTGATGCGTTATGTATTCATCAATTGTTTGAGCAGCAAGTGGAGAAAACCCCAGAGGCGACGGCGCTGATAGCGGGCGATAAAACCCTAAGCTATACGGAACTGAATACCTGTGCTAACCGATTGGCTTATCAGTTAATCGAACAGGGGATTCGTCCGGATGACCATATTGCGCTCCTGTTAGAACGTTCGATAGAACTGGTGGTGGCCCAATTGGCTATTCTCAAAGCCGGCGCTGTTTACGTGCCGGTTGATCCCAGTATGCCGGATGAGCGGAAACATTGGCTGATAAGTGATTGTTCCGCCCGGTTGCTGCTCACTGATACACGGGCTGATATTCCGGCTAACTTGACTATTCCGCTGTTGCGTCTCTCTGATAAGAAAAGTACGAACAGAGAGCAAGATCATGTCAACCCTGATTTGCCGCGTTCCAGCGCCGAATTAGCGTATATTATGTACACCTCCGGCTCTACCGGCACACCCAAAGGGGTTTTGGTACAGCATCGTGCTATGGTCCGGCTGGTCATCAATAATGGCTATGCTAACATCGGACCGGAGGATCGGGTTGCCTTTACAGCTAATCCAGCTTTCGATGCCAGCACGTTTGAAGTTTGGGCACCGTTGCTTAATGGTGGTGCTTTAGTGGTTATCGACCGCGCCACCTTATTGACACCGCAGGAGTTAGTGCTGACTTTACAGGAGCACCGCATCACAGTTCTGTGGCTGACTATCGGGTTGTTTAACCGGCTGGCGGCAGAGTTATCTCCCATTCTTCCGCAAATTAAAATTCTGATTTTCGGGGGAGATATACCCGATTTACAGGTGATTGCTCAGGTTCTGGATAATCGTCCACCACAACAACTCTTGCAAGCCTATGGTCCGAGTGAAGGCACCACCTTTACCACCATGTATCCTATCGAGGTGTTACCGCAAGGAGCGAGCCGGATACCTATAGGTCGGCCAATAGCGAATACGCGTGTTTATCTGCTGGATGCTTACGGTCAGCCGGTACCGCCAGGTGTGATCGGTGAGATTTATGTCGGTGGTGATGGGGTCGCCCAAGGTTATCTCAATCGTCCTGAGTTAACCGCCGAACGTTTTCTTGTCGATCCGTTCAGTGATAACCCGGATGCCCGCATGTACCGAACTGGGGATTTGGCTCGCTATTTGCCGGACGGTAATCTGGAGTTCATGGGCCGTAATGACCAGCAGGTTAAAATCCGGGGCTTCCGAATTGAACCGGGGGAAATTGAGGCGCGTTTAGTAGAGCACCCGGCGGTGCGTGAAGCGGCTGTGTTGGTGTTAGGTGATGGACCCGACAAACGGCTGGTGGCTTATGTGGTGGCACTCGCGGATGACGGGCTGGTGAATAGCTTGCGTACTCACCTGAGTAAAATTCTGCCTGATTATATGGTGCCGTCAGCCTTTGTGCGTCTGGATGCGTTTCCGTTGACGCCGAACGGTAAGCTGGATCGTCGGGCGTTACCGGCACCGGACAGTAAAGCCGTTGCCCGTCAGGTTTACGTAGCGCCACAAGGCGAAACGGAAATGACGCTAGCGGCGATTTGGCGTGAATTACTGGGGATTGAACAGGTTAGTCGATATGACAGCTTCTTTGCGTTGGGCGGCCATTCACTGCTCGCTGTACGCATGATTGAACGCTTGCGTCATTTGGGGTTGACATTGGCGGCGCGTGATCTGTTCCAGTCGCCGGTGCTGTCAGATTTGGCCCAAACGTTGGGACAGCATCAGGCCATAATCGTGCCGGCTAACGTCATCACCCCGGCAACCGCGGCGTTGACACCGGAAATGTTGCCACTGATTGATCTAACTCAGTCAGAGATTGACCGTATCGTCGGGCAAATGCCGGGCGGAGTTGCCAATATTCAGGATATCTATGCCTTATCGCCGTTGCAGGACGGTATTTTGTTCCATCACTTATTGGCAAACAAAGGGGACCCCTATTTATTAACCGGTCAGATGGTCTTTACTGAGCGGACTTTGCTGGACCGTTATCTGGCGGCGGTGCAACAGGTGGTAAATAGACACGATATCTTGCGTACCGCTTTTATCTGGCAAGGGCTTTCAGTGCCTGCCCAAGTGGTTTGGCGTCAGGCATCCTTGTCGGTGACTGAGTTGACATTGAACCCAGGCGATGGACCGGTTAGCGGGCAATTGGCTGAGCATTTTGATCCCCGTCACCATCGTCTGGACCTGAGCGAAGCACCGTTATTGCGCTTTGTGGTAGCACAGGAGACTGATGGCCGTTGGATTGTACTGCAATTGCTGCATCATCTGATTGGCGACCATACCACGCTGGACGTGATGAACCGTGAAGTACAAGCTTATCTGGACGGACTGGAGGAGAGCCTGCCAACACCGACGCCTTTCCGCAATTTGGTAGCGCAGGCCCGGCTGGGGGTGAGTCAGGAAGCGCATATCCGCTTCTTTACCGAAATGCTGGCGGAGGTGGATGAACCTACATTGCCGTTCGGATTGACGGAGGTGCATCGTGATGGCTCCCAAGTGACGGAATCGCAGCAGATGTTGGCACCTGAGCTGAATGACCGTTTACGCAGTCAAGCCCGGCGTTTGGGGGTAAGTTTGGCGGCTTTATGTCATTTGGCTTGGGCGCAGGTGTTGTCGCGTACCAGCGGACAGGAACAGGTGGTGTTCGGTACCGTAATATTTGGACGCATGGCGGTGGGGAAAGGGGTTGACAGCGGCATGGGGCTGTTTATCAATACATTACCATTGCGGTTGGACATGGATGATACGCCGGTGCGTGATAGTGTTCGGGCGGCGCATAATCGGTTGGCGGGATTGTTGGAACATGAGCATGCCTCACTGGCGCTGGCCCAGCGTTGCAGTGGTGTGCAGGATGGCATTCCACTGTTTAGCGCCCTGTTGAACTACCGACATAATGAGCAACCAGATCCTTTGGATGAAACGATGGACGGCGTTGAATTCCTTGGTGCGCAGGAATTTACCAACTATCCGTTTGCCTTGTCGGTGGAAGATTTTGGTGATGCGCTAGGGCTGACTGCTCAAGTGATCCAGCCGTTTGAGCCTGAACGGGTATGTGGCTATATGCAACAGGCACTGGAAAGCTTGGTGGAGGCATTGGAACAGACCCCGGAAACGCCGGTACGGACATTGAACATCCTACCTGAAATTGAAAGTACGTTGATGCTGAGAACTTGGAATGCGACGGAAACCTCGTATCTTGAACTGTTATGTATTCATCAATTGTTTGAACAACAGGTGGAGCAAACCCCGGACGCGACCGCGTTAGTGTATGAGGAGCAAACTTTCAGCTATGCCGAATTAAATGCCCGCGCTAACCGGCTAGCCCATCAGCTAATTGCGCTAGGTGTAGAACCGGACCAGCGGGTGGCGATTTGCGTGGCACGTTCACCGGCGATGGTGGTGGGATTATTGGCGGTGCTGAAAGCTGGCGCGGCTTATGTGCCGTTAGATCCGGATTATCCAGGTGAACGTCTATCGCATATTTTGGCTGATGTCTCACCGGTTATTTTACTGGCCGATGCCGTCGGGCGTACAGTGTTGGGCGAAAACGTGCTTACCGGGCTGACAGTACTTGATCCGAATACATTGCCTGACCTGCCAGACAGCAATCCACAGATACCTGAATTGACCTCACGACATCTGGCGTATGTGATTTACACCTCCGGCTCTACTGGCACACCAAAGGGCGTGATGGTTGAACATAGGCAACTGGTCAGTCAAATTACTTCGCTGAACATGAAGTGGTCGCTCAACGTATCTGACCGTATATTACAATTTTGCAACCCCTCTTTTGACGTTTGTGCATCAGAAATATTTTGCGCAATAACACAGGGGGCACAATTAGTCTTAAGGACAAATCAGTGGCTCTTGAGTGCGCAGGCGTTCTGGCGTCTGTGCGAGTCTTATAAAATTACCTACATGGCGATACCGGCCCAATTCTGGCGGATAATATCAAATGTTAATAAAGGCGATATCTATCAGGGCCTAAGGATTATTTGCATTGGTGGGGAAGCGATACCTGATCATGAGTTACAACGTTGGCTATCGACTCACGGTGAATACCCTGTTCTGGCGAATTGTTATGGTCCTACAGAAGCCACGATTACTACAACGACATCCTGCCTAAACGAGGGGGTAGGGCAAGCCAATATCATTGGCCGTCCGCTGCCGAATACACGGGTTTACCTGCTCGACGTTCAGGGGCAGCCAGTACCGTTAGGCGTTGTGGGGGAATTGTATATTGGGGGCGCTGGTGTCGCACGGGGTTATTTCAACCGTGCTGAACTGACTGCGGAATACTTCCTGACTGATCCGTTTAGCGATAATCCAAATGCACGGATGTATCGAACCGGAGATTTGGTTCGCTACTTGCCGGATGGCAATCTGGAATTCCTGGGACGTCATGATCAACAGGTGAAAATTCGAGGATTCCGGGTTGAACCGGGTGAAATTGAGGCCCGGTTGGTGGAACATCCTGCGGTAAGTCAATCTGTGGTGCTGGCGTTGGGTGAAGGGCAGGACAAACGCTTAATTGCTTATGTGGTGGCTCAAGTGGATGAGAGGTTGGCGAATAGCCTGCGTACCCACTTGAGTGCCATTTTGCCTGACTATATGGTGCCGTCAGCCTTTGTGCGTCTTGACGCTTTTCCATTGACACCGAACGGTAAATTAGATCGTCGTGCGCTACCGGAGCCGGACAATGAAGCGTTTGCTCGTCAGGCTTATGAAGCGCCACAAGGCGAAACGGAGACCGTATTAGCGGCGATTTGGTGTGAATTGCTAGGGATTGATCAGGTTAGCCGGTATGACAATTTCTTCGCGTTGGGTGGTCACTCGTTGCTTGCTATGCGAATGATGAATCTTGCCGCCGGTCGGGGTTTGATTTTTACACTGAATGTCTTGTTCCAATTTCCGGTGTTGTCCGAATTGGCATCGAAAATTACCTCGGATTTGCTGTCTCAGCCGCAAAACAGTGCTATATCGGTGCGGCCTGATGGAGCAGGATTGCCACTATTCTTTGTTCCCAGTGGCATGGGTGATTATTCCTATGTCTTCGGATTGGCTCAACATATCCCGTTGGGCTATCCGATTTATGCGCTGCCTTGGCCATCCATCAGTGAAGAACCGATGGTAACGATGGAAGAGCAGGCAGCCAGAATGATCGCCTTGATGAAAGCCGTTCAACCGGCGGACCCATACCGGATAAGTGGCTACTCTTCTGGTGGGATATTGGCTTATGCCATTGCTCAGCGGCTTTTGAGTGCTGGTGAGCGAGTCAGTTTCTTGGGGTTGATTGATACACCTGCACCTCATTATTTTGGCAAAGAGGCCATGCAGTCCAAACATCATTTCTTCACTGAACTGGCCCGGCAGGCAGGGGAGGCGTACAAAGAAGAGGTTGCGGCGCTATACCAGCGAATTGATGAGTTGAATTTGGTTCAGTTTATTGCTGCGGCGCAAGAGTTGACGTTATATCCCGCAAACCTGCGTGCTGATGTGATTGCAAAATGTTGGGAACAGATCGAACGTTACACACAAATCGTTGCCGATTATGAGCCGTCAGCATTAGCAATAACGCTGCATCAGTTCTATGCGGTAGAACCTTCTCCTGCTGTTTTTTTTGCGGCGGATGAAAAACCAGAGTCCGTGAACATAGAACCGTCGTTAGGTTGGGAGCGAGTAATGCCTGATACTTCACTTCAGTTGATTGCTACTCCGGGTAACCATTTTAGTTTATTGGCGGATGATAAAAATAAAACCGCCTTAGCTCGGATTTTGAACAGGGTGCTGGCAATCAGCTATGACGAGGAGGCGTAATACTGATATATTAAGGAAGTACTCAATTATTTAGTTCTGGTGTGATAATCCGGTATGTATTTATTATACCGGATTTTTTATGCATTAAAATAGAATAAGAGAAGTTATCATTCCCATATAAGTTATTTTTTAGGTTTCTTTGTTATTATTGTTGCTATTTTATATTGTGTGATCTCAAACGGATTTTATTGTTGATTTTATTTTGTTTTGTTGATTGCCTTGGTATCAAAATTATATCTTTAATTGTGGCGTTATTGTTGGGAATATTTATTGTAATAGATAATTATGAGAAGATAATTGAAGGTGTGAGTGGTAATGTGTTTTTTGATGGTGATATAGGCTGATTTAATTGTCCTTAATTTCATCAGCTCGCTTTGGGATATATTAGGTTTATTTTAAATACCCGTGATAATTAAAAGCCTACTTATTAGGAGTAATTGCTTTTAGCTGTTCTTATAAATGAACAGCCAGCATGGAAAGCGTGGAGAATCCGGTGTATACGCGTAGTATTTGAAGGGTGATTCTCTTCATTCTTTATGGCAAAAAATAGCAAATAAAATAATCTATACCCTATGGATTTCAAGATGCATCGCGACGGCAAGGGAGCGAATCCCCAGGAGAATAGCTAACTATGTGACTGGGGTGAGTGAGTGCAGCCAACAAAGAGGCAACTTGAAAGATGACGGGTATATATGATAGGCAATAAATGTATATGTTGTGAGAGGTATATAATTGAATAATATTAAATTTTATCCTATATTTCCCCGCGTGCTGGTAAATGTTACTGGGCGTCAGAAAAATAACGTCACAAAGCGATCTAATTGCAATACATCTCGTTACAATCAATATTTTATTATATCTATCATATTGTTTTATTGTTGTGAAATAATATGTAGTGAAATTAATTGTAATTTGTAATGTTTCTTTATGGTATTGAATATAATAATGTCCTTATAGGAACAAGAATAAAATTTTTTATTTGTGTAATTAAGATGGGTTATTTGTTTGGTTATTAGTGGAATTTGTATCAAAAAATGACCGATTGGATGTTATTAATTGAGTGATGGCACAGTGTCTGAATATCTTGCATTGATATCGGATGTGTCCGTTTTTATTTCTTGGGGGCAAGAAGTAAGAAAGAAATATTGGTGATGGCTGTCAGGTATGACAGTTTTCAAATTTCTAACAGATTCGTTGAGGTAATAGATGAAAGGTAACATTGCTACAGCGGGAAATGTTCTTAAAGATGAAGCTCTCTCTCAGATGTCATGTGAAAATATAATTCATAATACGTATGATACATCGATTCCATCACGAATATGTGTTGTGGTAGGGGGAACGACCCTTGCAGTGTTCTGCGCCGAGAAAATTCTGGCGGCAGGGCATACCATACAAGCAGTGCTACCTACTGATACGGTTCTACAAACGTGGGCTGCCCGGCAAGGGATTGCTTGTGTGAACTCGGTTGATGCATTACAAGAACAAATCACGTCACAGCCTGTCGATTGGCTTTTCTCAATCGTCAACCCAATCATCCTGCCGGGGTCGCTCATTGAACAAATTCGTGGCAGTGCTTTTAATTATCATAATAGTCCTCTGCCACGCTATGCGGGCAGTCATGCAACCTCCTGGGCGTTGTTAGCTCGGGAGACTCATTACGCTATTTCTTGGCACTGCATTGAAGGTGGTGTAGATACTGGCGATATTGCTGTGCAATGGCCGGTATCGATTGAAGAACAGGATAACGCTTTCTCGTTGAATCTGAAGTGTTATCAGGCGGCTCAGAAAGGATTTGTTGAACTACTGAAAAATCTGGGGCGCGACGCACTGGTGACTTATCCTCAAGATCTCTCGCAACGGAGTTTTTATGCTCAGTCGCGTCGCCCCGATGGGGGGGGATATTTGTGTTGGGAGCAGTCGGCAGAAGTCCTGTCAGCTTTAGTGCGAGCATTGGATTTTGGGGAAAATTATTTAAATCCATTGGGTTGCCCGAAACTGTTACTGAGGCATGGCCCGGTACAAATTTCTTGGCTTGAGCGGTTGAACACAGGCTCTGAGGGGATACCCGGTACGTTGATTAGTGTGGAGGAGGATGCCTGGCAGGTGACGACTGGCAGTGAGGATGTGCGGATCGGGGGATTCGCTACCCTTGAAGGTGATTTGCTGTCTGCCAGAGAGCTTGCCGATATATCGGAACTTAGGCCGGGCAAACAGCTTCCTTTACTCTCCTCACAACAAGCGCAGAATGTAAAAGATACCCTGCAAACACTCGCACCCAGTGAACCATTTTGGTATAAGCGTCTTGCCTCGCTGCAACCACTCCAGTTGCCTTTTGAAATGATTGGGAAACAGGCAGAACCCCGATGGGGAATGAGTCCCTGGCAGCCTCCATTGCTAAAAAACGCTGGAGAAGATCCATTACAGGCGTTGTTGCAGGTATTCGTTATCTATCTTGCGCGTTTGACTCAGCAGACTGAACTGCAAATCGGTTGGTGTGTGGATGAGGCAAACGATAAACCAGATATATTGGCTGGGTTGTCATCGGTGGTGCCGATGGTTGTTGAGGTGGCGTTTGATAAGCCGTGGTCTGTGGTAGCTGACTGGATTGATAACGAGCTTGTCCGATTGGCGCGGCACCGCACATTTAGTCGTGATCTTCTTTCCCGTTCTCCTTCACTGCGGTCTATCCCGGAATTAAGAACAAGCCGACCATGGCAGATCGCCGTTTCTGTAATACAGGATGACAAATCGTGTGATCAGACGGTCTCTGGCGAATTGCTGACGTTCCAAATGAATGCGCAGGGCGGTTTTCGCTGGATCTATGATGAAAATCGCTTGAGTCCGGAAGTTATTCTGCGGATGAGTGAGCATTTGCAGGTACTGGCATCATCAAAAAGGATGAGTGATGAAATCCCCATTGGGCAGCTTAATTTGTTACCTGAGGCTGAACGCAAGTTGTTATTGGAAACTTGGAACGCCACGGAAACCGTCTATCCTGAGGCGTTATGTATCCATCAGTTGTTTGAACAACAAGTAGAGAAAAAACCGGAGGCAACGGCACTGATAGCTGGAGATAGAATCTTCAGTTATATGGAACTGAATACCCGCGCCAATCGGTTAGCTCGTCAACTCATCGCACAAGGGGTGTGCCCCGGTGATCATGTTGCGTTTCTGCTTGCGCGCTCTATGGAGCTGGTGGTAGCCCAATTGGCGATTCTCAAAGCCGGTGCCGTTTATGTGCCGATTGATCTCAGTGTGCCGGATGAGCGGAAAAACTGGCTGATAAATGATTGTTCCGCCAGATTATTGCTCACTGATACACAGGTGGATATTCCGGCTAACTTGGCTGTGCCGCTGTTTTGTCTCTCGGATGAGACAGACACGAGCTGTGAAGAAGATCGCATCAATCCTGACTTACCGCGTTCCAGCACTGAGTTAGCGTATATCATGTACACCTCCGGTTCTACCGGGACACCTAAAGGGGTTTTGGTGCCGCATCGTGCGGTAGTCCGGCTGGTTATCAATAATGGTTATGCTGAAATTGGACCGGATGATCGAGTGGCTTTTGCCGCTAATCCGGCTTTTGATGCCAGCACGTTTGAAGTCTGGGCGCCGTTGCTTAATGGTGGCGCATTAGTGGTTGTTGATCATGCCACTTTGCTGACGCCGCAGGCGTTTGTACAGGCTTTACAGATTCAGCGAATGACGGTTCTGTGGTTGAGTGTCGGGTTGTTTAACCGGCTGGCAGCGGAACTGTCTCCGGTTTTGCCGCAGATAAAGCTTTTGATTGTCGGCGGAGATGCCCTTGATCCCCATGTTGTCGGTCAGGTACTGCGCACCAGCCCGCCACAACAGCTATTAAATGGCTATGGGCCAAGTGAAGGCACCACCTTTACGGCAACATATCGAATCAATGCAGTCGCACCGGGAGCGACCAATATCCCGATCGGCCGACCGGTAGCCAACACGCGGGTTTATCTGTTGGATACTTGTGGTCAGCCGGTGCCGTTAGGGGGAGTCGGGGAGATTTATGTGGGTGGAGATGGGGTGGCCTGTGGTTATCTTAATCGGCCTGAATTGACCGCCGAGCGTTTCCTTACCGATCCGTTCAGTGATAACCCGGATGCTCACCTGTACCGCACCGGGGATTTGGCCCGCTATCTGCCGGACGGCAATCTGGAATTCTTGGGCCGAAACGATCAGCAGGTTAAAATCCGCGGCTTCCGCGTTGAACTCGGGGAAATTGAAGCCCGGTTAGCAGAGCACTCAACGGTGCGTGAAGCGGCGGTGTTGGCTCGGGGGGACGGGCAGGATAAACGGCTGGTGGCCTATGTGGTGGCGGAAGCCCATGACGGGCTGGCGAACAGTCTGCGTGCTCATCTGCAAGCTATTTTGCCTGACTATATGGTGCCGTCAGCCTTTGTGCGGCTGGATGCGTTTCCGCTAACGCCGAACGGTAAATTGGATCGTCGTGCACTACCGGCACCTGACAGTGAAGCCTTTGCCCGTCAGACTTACGAAGCGCCTCAGGGAGAAACAGAAATTGCGCTGGCGGCGATTTGGCGTGAATTACTGGGAATTGAGCAGATAAGCCGGTATGACAGCTTTTTTGCTCTGGGTGGTCATTCGCTACTCGCGATACGGGTGGTTGAACGCCTGCGTCACTTGGGATTGACACTGACGGCGCGTGATCTGTTCCAATCGCCGGTGCTGTCAGATCTGGCTCAAACGTTGGGACAGCATCAGGCTGTGATCGTACCGCCTAACGTTATTACGCCAGCAACTACGGCGCTGACGCCGGCGATGTTGCCGCTGATTGATTTGACTCAGGCTGACATTGACCGCATCGTCGGGCAGGTGCCGGGCGGGATCGCTAATATTCAGGATATCTATGCTCTGTCGCCGTTGCAGGACGGTATTTTGTTCCACCACTTACTGGCAAACGAAGGTGATCCGTATCTGTTGACGGGGCAAATGGCTTTTGCTGATCGGGTTCTGTTGGATCGTTATCTGGCGGTGGTGCAACGGGTGGTTGATCGCCACGATATCTTACGTACTGCTTTTATCTGGCAAGGATTGTCAGTACCGGCGCAGGTAGTCTGGCGTCAGGCCACTTTATCGGTGACTGAACTGACATTAAACCTGGTTGATGGTCCGGTCAGTGAGCAGTTAATCCGGCAGTTTGATCCGCGTCATCATCGTCTCGACCTGAACGAAGCGCCGTTATTGCGTTTTGTGGTGGCGCAGGAAACCGATGGCCGTTGGATACTGCTGCAATTGCTGCATCACCTGATTGGCGACCATGAAACGATGGAAGTGATGCACCGCGAAGTCCAGACGTATCTAATGGGTCAGGAGGAGAGCCTGCCTGTTCCGGTACCTTTCCGCAATCTGGTGGCTCAGGCCCGACTGGGGGTAAGTCAGGAAGAACATACCCGTTTCTTTACCGAAATGCTGGCGGAGGTGGATGAACCGACGCTGCCATTCGGGTTGACAGAGGTGCACCGCGACGGCTCACAGGTGACGGAATCCCACCGGATGTTGGCGCCTGAGTTGAATGATCGTCTGCGCGGTCAGGCTCGGCGTTTAGGGGTCAGTCTGGCGGCATTGTGTCATTTGGCTTGGGCACAGGTGTTGTCGCGTACCAGTGGTCAGGAACAAGTGGTGTTCGGCACCGTGCTGTTTGGGCGTATGCAGGCAGCGGATGGCGCCGACAACGGCATGGGGTTGTTTATTAATACCTTGCCATTGCGGTTGGATATCGATGAAACCCCGGTACGGGAAAGTGTACAGGCTGCCCAGGCCCGATTGGCTGGATTATTAGCGCATGAGCATGCGTCACTGGCGCTGGCTCAGCGGTGCAGTGGGGTTGCCAGCGGTACGCCGCTTTTTAGTGCCTTGCTGAACTATCGGCATAATGCCTTATCGGCAGCATCAGATGAACTGATTGGCGGTATTGAATTCCTTGGCATACAGGAGCGAACTAACTACCCGTTAGTGCTGTCAGTGGAGGATTTTGGCGATGCTCTGGGACTGACCGCTCAGGTAGTGCAACCGTTTGAGTCAGAACGGATATGCGGCTATATGCAACGGACGCTAGAAAGTCTGGTGGAGGCTCTTGAGCAAGCCCCGGATATGGCTGTTCGGGCATTGGAAATTCTGCCAGAAGCGGAACAGACGTTGCTGTTAAAAAGCTGGAACGCCACGGAAACCGCCTATCCTGATCAGTTATGTATCCATCAGTTGTTTGAACAACAGGTGGAGAAAACGCCTGACGCGATAGCATTAGTGTATGAAGATCAGACCCTTAGTTATGCCGAATTAAATGCCCGCGCTAACCGGTTGGCTCGTCAGCTCATCGAACAAGGGGTGTGTCCCGGTGAGCATGTTGCGCTTTTGCTCGCTCGCTCGGTGGAACTGGTGATAGCCCAATTGGCAATTCTCAAAGCTGGCGCTGTTTACGTGCCGATAGATCCCAATGTGCCGGATGAGCGGAAAAACTGGCTAATAAGTGATTGTGCAGCCAAGTTACTGCTCACCGATACGCGGGTGGATATTCCGGCGGATCTGGCTGTGCCGCTGTTTCGTCTCTCGGATGAGACAGATACAGACAACGAGGAAGATCGCCTTAACCTTGACTTACCGCGTTCCAGCACTGAGTTAGCGTATATCATGTACACCTCTGGCTCTACCGGGATACCTAAAGGCGTATTGGTGCCGCATCGTGCGGTGGTCCGGCTGGTGATCAACAATGGCTATGCTGAAATCGAACCAGATGACCGAGTGGCCTTTGCCGCTAACCCTGCTTTCGATGCCAGCACGTTTGAAGTCTGGACTCCATTGCTTAATGGTGGCGCGTTAGTGGTCGTTGATCACGCCACTTTGCTGACGCCGTTAGAGTTTGTACAGGTTCTACAGATTCAACAAATTACTGTTCTGTGGTTGAGTGTCGGATTGTTTAACCAGCTAGTAGAAGAATTGTCTCCGGTTTTGCCGCAGATAAGGTTCTTGATTGTTGGGGGAGATGCCCTTGATCCGCATGTCATCGGTCAGGTACTGCGCACGAGTCCGCCACAGCAGCTATTAAATGGTTATGGGCCGAGTGAAGGCACCACCTTTACGACCACATACCGTATCAATGCAGTAGCACCGGAAGCGACCAACATCCCGATTGGCCGACCGGTAGCCAACACGCGGGTTTATCTGTTGGATATCTATGGTCAGCCGGTGCCGCTGGGGGTGGTCGGAGAGATTTATGTGGGGGGAGATGGGGTGGCCTGTGGTTACCTTAATCGTCCTGAATTGACCGCTGAGTGTTTCCTTGTCGATCCATTCAGTGATAACCCGGATGCCCGGATGTACCGCACTGGGGATTTGGCGCGTTATCTGCCAGACGGCAATCTGGAATTTCTGGGCCGTAACGATCAGCAGGTTAAAATCCGCGGTTTCCGCATTGAACCAAAGGAAATTGAGGCCCGGTTAGCCGAGCATCCAACGGTGCGTGAAGTGGCGGTGTTGGTACAGGGGGAAGGTCAGAATAAACGGCTGGTGGCCTATGTGGTGGAATCAGAGGATGACGGGCTGGTGGACAGCCTGCATACTCACCTGAGCACTATTTTACCTGACTATATGGTGCCAACGGCCTTTGTGCGGCTGGATGCTTTTCCGTTGACGCCAAACGGTAAGTTGGATCATCGGGCGTTATCGGCACCGGACAATGAAATTGTTGCCCGTCAGGTTTACGCTGAGCCCCAGGGAGAAACAGAAATAGCGCTGGCGGCAATTTGGCGTGAATTATTGGGCATTGAGCAAATAAGTCGGTATGACAGCTTTTTTGCCTTGGGTGGTCATTCGTTGCTCGCTGTACGTATGATTGGACGCTTGCGTCACTTGGGATTGACACTGACGGCGCGTGATCTGTTCCAGTCGCCGGTGCTGTCAGATCTGGCGCAAACATTAGGACAGCATCAGGCTGTGAAAGTGCCGCCTAACGTCATTATGCCAGCAACCACAGAGTTGACGCCGGCAATGTTGCCGCTGATTGATTTGACTCAGGCTGATATTGACTGCATCGTCGGGCAGGTGCCGGGAGGGGTAACCAATATTCAGGATATCTATGCCCTGTCGCCATTGCAGGATGGCATTTTGTTCCACCATTTGCTGGAGAATGAAGGTGATCCCTATCTATTGTTCAGTCAGATGGCCTTTGCTGACCGGGCGCTGTTGGATCGTTATCTGGCAGCGGTTCAGCGGGTGGTTGATCGCCACGATATCCTGCGTACCGCTTTTATCTGGCAAGGATTGTCAGTCCCGGCGCAGGTAGTCTGGCGTCAGGCCACCTTATCGGTGACGGAACTAACACTAAACCCGATTGATGGTCCGGTCAGTGAGCAGTTAACCCAGCGTTTTGATCCGCGTCAGCATCGTATTGATTTGAGGGAAGCACCGCTATTACGTTTTGTGGTGGCACAAGAAACTGATGGCCGTTGGGTTCTTTTGCAACTGCTGCATCACCTGATTGGCGACCATGAAACGATGGAAGTGATGCACCGTGAAGTGCAGGCGTATCTGGCAGGTCAGGAGGAGAGCCTGCCTACACCGGCACCTTTCCGTAATCTGGTAGCGCAGGCCCGGTTGGGGATGAGTCAGGAGGAACATACCCGTTTCTTTACTGGCATGTTAGCCGGGGTGGATGAACCCACGTTACCGTTCGGGTTGACGGAAGTGCATCGTGATGGCTCGCAGGTGGCTGAATCTCACCGGATGTTAGCGCCTGAGCTAAATAACCGTTTGCGCAGTCAGGCCCGACGTTTGAGTGTTAGTCTGGCGACCTTGTGTCATCTGGCTTGGGCACAGGTGTTGTCGCGTACCAGCGGGCAAGATCAAGTGGTGTTCGGCACGGTGCTGTTTGGGCGTATGGCGGCGGGAGATGGGGCTGACAATGGCATGGGGCTGTTTATTAATACTTTGCCGTTACGGTTGGATATGGATGAGACCCCGGTACGGGAGAGTGTGCAGGTTGCCCATACCCGATTGGCCGGATTATTGGCGCATGAACATGCATCACTGGCGCTGGCCCAGCGTTGCAGCGGCGTACAGGGTGAGATCCCCCTCTTTAACAGCTTGCTGAACTATCGGCACAATACTTTGCCGGTAACGTCAGATGATTTGATGAACGGTATTGAGTTTCTTGGCGCACAGGAGCGGACCAACTATCCGTTAATGCTATCGGTAGAAGATTTTGGTGATGCTCTGGGGCTGACGGCTCAAGTAGTGCGGCCGTTTGAGCCGGAAAGCTTGTGCGGTTATATGCAGCAAGCGCTGGAGAGTTTGGTGACAGCGCTGGAACAGGCCCCGCAAATGCCGGTACGACAGTTGGAAATTCTGCCGGAAGCGGAGCGTACCTTGTTGTTAACAACTTGGAATGCCACGGAAGCCGCTTATCCTGACCAGTTGTGCATTCATCAATTATTTGAACAACAGGTGGAGCAAACCCCTGACGCGACAGCGTTAGTGTATCAAGAGCAAACGCTCAGTTATGCTGAATTAAATGCCCGTGCCAACCGCCTGGCCCATCAACTTATCGCACTGGGCGTCGTACCTGACCAACGGGTAGCGATTTGTGTGACGCGTTCACCGGCCATGGTGGTGGGATTGTTGGCGGTGATGAAAGCGGGCGGGGCTTATGTGCCGCTAGACCCGGCTTATCCTGGCGCGCGTCTGGCTCATATTCTAACCGATGCTGCTCCGGCCGTGGTGCTGGCAGATGAAGCTGGCTGGGTTGCACTGGGTGAGGAAGCGCTGACCAGACTGACAGTACTTAACCCAAATACTTTGCCTGATCAACCGGATTGTAATCCACAGGTACCTGCGCTGACTTCCCGGCATTTGGCCTATGTGATTTATACCTCCGGCTCCACGGGGGTGCCCAAAGGGGTGATGATTGAGCACCGTAATACGGTTAACTTCCTGCATTGGGCACAGCAGGCTTTTGAAACGGAAGCGATCCGTGAGGTGCTTTTCTCAACGTCGATGAATTTCGACCTGTCCATTTTTGAATGTTTTATGCCGTTATCTCGCGGTGCGGCGATTTATCTGGTGGATGATGCGCTGTCATTGATGCAGCATACCCTGCCGGTGACCTTGATCAACTCAGTCCCGTCTGCGATGAAACCGTTATTGCAGGCTAGGGCGCTGATGGCGTCGGTCCATACTGTCAATCTGGCGGGGGAACCGCTGAAAGGCGCCTTAATTGAGCAGATTTTCGAAGACACGCAAATAGAGCGGTTGTGTAATCTCTATGGACCTTCTGAAACAACAACCTATTCTGCCTGGTTGCCGATACAGCGGGGTGACAGGATCATTGAAAGTATCGGCCGTCCGATAGCCAACACCTACCTTTACTTACTGGACGAATATGGTCAACCGGTGCCGTTGGGGGTGGTGGGGGAAATTTATATTGGGGGAGCGGGCGTGGCGCGTGGCTACCTCAATCGCCCTGACTTGACGGCAGAACGGTTCCTGATTGATCCATTTAGTGATGTGCCGGATGCCCGGATGTACCGCACCGGGGATTTAGCCCGTTATTTGCCGGACGGTAATCTGGGATTCCTGGGCCGTAACGATCAGCAGGTTAAAATCCGTGGCTTCCGCATTGAACCGGGGGAAATTGAATCTCGGTTGGTGGAACATCCGGCGGTGAGTGAATCGGTGGTATTGGCACAGGGGGAAGGGCAGGAAAAACGGCTGGTGGCCTATGTGGTGGCGGAAGCTCACGAGGGGTTGATTAACAGTTTACGCGAACATCTGAGCATTCAGTTGCCTGATTACATGGTGCCGTCGGCCTTTGTACGGCTGGATGCGTTTCCGTTAACGCCGAACGGTAAATTGGATCGTCAAGCGCTGCCGGCGCCAGACAATGAAGCCGTGGCCCGTCAGGTTTATGAGGCGGCACAGGGAGAAATGGAAATGGCTCTGGCGGCGATTTGGCGTGAAGTTCTGGGCGTTGAACAGATCAGCCGGTATGACAATTTCTTTGCCTTGGGCGGCCATTCGTTGCTGGCGGTACGGGTGATGAATCGGGTAGCCGCTTTGGGTATTGAATTGCCGCTAACCACCCTGTTTAAATTCCCTTCGTTAAGGGCATTTGCTGAGGCTATGCAGACCCGAAAGGAGCAACCGGATACTATCCTGCCAGCCATTGTGCCGATATCCCGTGAAGGGGAATTATCGTTGTCATTTGCGCAACAGCGCTTGTGGTTCTTGGCACAACTTGAGGGCGTCAGTGAAACTTATCATATTCCGATGGCCCTGCGCTTGTGTGGTGAGTTGGATGTCATGGCCTGGCAAAAGGCGTTGGATACCTTGTTTGCCCGTCATGAAGCGTTACGTTCTATCTTTGTCTCTGTAGATGGTCAGCCGCAAGTACGGCTGTTGGAACCGGATAGCGGCTTACTGTTATCTCAATATGACCTGCGCGGAGTTTCGGATGCTGATGAAGTTCTTGAGCGCCTGAGTACGGAGGAGGCCCACGCGTCATTTGACCTCGAAAGCGGCCCGCTTATCCGTTCGGCTCTCATCCGGATCACTGATGACGAATATCAGTTTTTGCTGACTTTGCACCACATTATTTCCGATGGCTGGTCTGCCAATGTGCTGATACAGGAATTGAATGCGCTCTATACGGCGTTTATGGCCGGACAATCCGATCCCTTGCCGCCATTGGCGATTCAATACCCGGATTACGCCGCCTGGCAGCGTCAGTGGCTGTCGGCTGAACGTATTCAGGTTCAGTCTGACTATTGGCGTGCAATGCTGGCTGACGCGCCGGTTCTGTTGGATTTGCCTACTGATCGGCCTCGTCCACTGGAGCAGTCGTTTGCCGGAGATGCCGTGCTGGTTGATCTGGATGTGGAATTAACAACGGCCCTTAAGCGCCTGAGTGAACAGCAGGGCGTCACCTTATTTATGACGTTGTTGTCAGCCTGGGGGATAGTCTTGTCGCGCCTGTCAGGTCAGGAAGATGTGGTGATTGGAACGCCGAGCGCGGGCCGTAGTCGTCGGGAAGTGGAGCCGTTGATTGGCTTCTTTGTCAATACGCTGGCGTTGCGCATGGATTTATCGGGTGAACTGTCTGTGACGGAATTACTGGCGCGAGTCCGGCAAACCGCATTGTCGGCACAGGAGTATCAGGATTTACCGTTTGAGCAGGTGGTGGAAATCGTGCAACCGCCGCGCCGACTGGCGCATACCCCGTTATTCCAGGTGATGTTTGCCTGGCAAAACAATGAAAGCACGGAATGGGGATTACCGGGGCTGGCGGTGTCGCCGGTCGATCAAGCCGTTGATGCTGTCAAGTTTGATCTTGAGCTCAACCTGTTAGAAGAGGAAGGCAGGATTGTTGGGGCGTTGAGTTATGCCACGGCTCTGTTTGATCTATCGACAATGGAACGGCAAGTGGGATATCTGCATGCGGTGCTGCAAGCGATGGTGGCTAACCCTCAAAAGCCGGTCGGAGAAATTGATATTCTATCTCCGGCAGAGCGCAGGTTGTTGCTGGAAACTTGGAATGCCACGGCAACCGTCTATCCTGAGACGTTATGTGTTCATCAATTGTTTGAACAACAGGTGGAGAAAACGCCAGAGGCGGTGGCCTTGGTGTGTGAAGGGCAGACCCTCAGTTATGCCGAATTAAATGCTCATGCTAACCGGTTGGCCCATCAGCTTATTACATTAGGGGTAGAGCCGGATCAGCGGGTGGCGATTTGCGTGTCGCGTTCACCGGCAATGGTAGTGGGATTGTTAGCGGTGATGAAAGCGGGCGGGGCTTATGTGCCGCTAGACCCGACTTATCCTGGCGGGCGGCTGGCGCATATTTTGACCGATGCTGCCCCTACCGTGGTGCTGGCGGATAAGGCAGGCTGGTCTGCATTGGGCGAGGAAGCGCTGATCGGACTCGTAGTGCTGGACCCGAATACCTTGTCTGAACAGCCGGACAGTAACCCACAGGTACCTGCGCTGACTTCGCGGCATCTGGCCTATGTGATTTATACCTCCGGTTCCACT
This sequence comes from Photorhabdus kleinii, assembly GCF_025384885.1. Classification (NCBI taxonomy): domain Bacteria; kingdom Pseudomonadati; phylum Pseudomonadota; class Gammaproteobacteria; order Enterobacterales; family Morganellaceae; genus Photorhabdus; species Photorhabdus kleinii. The sequence continues at coordinate 33,374 of NZ_JAJAFY010000019.1, read as the reverse complement.
GGGGTGCCCAAAGGGGTGATGATTGAGCACCGCAATACGGTTAACTTCCTATACTGGGCGCAGCAGGCTTTTGAAACGGAAGCGATCCGCGAGGTGCTTTTCTCAACGTCGATGAATTTCGACCTGTCCATTTTTGAATGTTTTATGCCGTTGTCCCGTGGCGCGGCGATTTATCTGGTGGAAGATGCGCTGTCATTGATGCAGCATGCCTTGCCGGTAACCTTGATCAACTCAGTTCCGTCAGCGATGAAACCGTTATTGCAGGCTGAGGCGCTGATGGAATCGGTTCATACTGTCAATCTGGCGGGGGAACCGCTTAAGGGCGCCTTAATTGAGCAGATTTTTGCAGAAACACAAATACAGCGGTTATGTAATCTCTATGGACCTTCTGAAACGACAACCTATTCTGCCTGGTTGCCGATACAGCGGGGTGACCGGATTATTGAAAGTATTGGCCGTCCGATAGCCAACACCTGTCTTTACTTACTGGACGAGTATGGTCAACCGGCCCCGTTGGGCACGGTGGGGGAAATGTATATCGGGGGCGTGGGAGTGGCGCGTGGCTACCTTAATCGCCCAGACTTGACGGCGGAACGTTTCCTGATTGATCCGTTTAGTGAGGTGCCGGATGCCCGGATGTATCGCACCGGAGATTTAGCCCGTTATTTGCCGGATGGTAATCTGGAGTTCCTGGGCCGTAACGACCAGCAGGTTAAAATTCGCGGTTTCCGCATTGAACCGGGGGAAATTGAATCCCGATTAGTGGAACACCCGGCGGTGAGTGAATCGGTGGTATTGGCACAGGGGGAAGGGCAGGAAAAACGGCTGGTGGCCTATGTGGTGGCAGAAGCTCACGAGGGGTTGATTAACAGTGTACGTGAACATCTGAGTATTCAATTGCCCGATTACATGGTGCCATCGGCCTTTGTGCGGCTGGATGCGTTTCCGTTAACACCTAACGGTAAGCTGGATCGCCAATCGTTGCCAACGCCGGACAATGAAGCCGTGGCCCGTCAGGTTTATGAAGCGCCTCAGGGAGAAATGGAAATCGCGCTGGCGGCGATTTGGCGTGAAGTCTTGGGCGTTGAACAGATCAGCCAGCATGACAATTTCTTTGCTCTGGGCGGCCATTCATTGCTGGCGGTGCGGGTAATGAACCGGGTAGCCGCTTTGGGTATTGAACTGCCATTAACCACCCTGTTTAAGTCTCCTTCGTTAAAGGCATTTGCTGAGGTTATGCAGGCCCGGAAGGGACAACCGGGTACTATCCTGCCCGCCATCGTGCCGATATCCCGTGAAGGAGAATTACCATTATCATTTGCTCAACAGCGCTTGTGGTTCTTGGCGCAGCTTGAGGGCGTCAGTGAGACATATCATATCCCAATGGCCCTGCGCTTGTGTGGTCAATTGGATATCATGGCTTGGCAGAAGGCATTGGATACCTTATTTGCCCGTCATGAAGCGTTACGTTCTGTCTTTGTCTCTATTGATGGTCAACCGCAAGTGCGGTTGTTGGCACCAAATAGTGGCTTACTGTTATCTCAATATGACCTGCGCGGGATACCGGATGCTGATGTTATTCTTGAGCGTCTGAGCGTAGAGGAAGCCCACGCATCATTTGATCTTGAAAGTGGCCCACTTATTCGTGCGGCTCTCATCCGGCTCACCGATGATGAATATCAGTTTTTGCTGACTTTGCATCACATTATTTCCGATGGCTGGTCTGCCAATGTGCTGATACAGGAACTGAACACGCTCTATACGGCATTTATGGACGGGCAATCCGATCCATTGCCGCCGTTGGCGATCCAATACCCAGATTACGCCGCCTGGCAGCGTCAGTGGTTGTCGGCTGAGCGTATTCAGGTTCAGTCTGACTATTGGCGTGCAATGCTGGCTGACGCACCGGTTCTGTTGGATTTGCCTACTGATCGGCCTCGTCCACTGGAGCAGTCGTTTGCCGGAGATGCCGTGCTGGTTGATCTGGATGTGGAATTAACAACGGCCCTGAAACGTCTGAGTGAGCAGCAGGGCGTCACCTTATTCATGACGTTGTTGTCAGCTTGGGTGGTGGTTCTGTCACGTTTGTCAGATCAGGACGATGTGGTGATTGGCACACCGAGCGCGGGCCGTAGTCGTCAGGAAGTGGAGCCGTTGATTGGCTTCTTTGTCAATACGCTGTCATTGCGCATGGATTTATCGGGTGAGTTGGCCGTGAGTGAGTTGCTGGCGCGAGTTCGACAAACCGCATTGGCGGCACAGGAGCATCAGGATTTACCGTTTGAACAGGTGGTGGAAATTGTACAGCCGCCGCGCCGGTTGGCGCATACGCCGTTGTTCCAGGTGATATTTGCCTGGCAGAACAATGAGAGCACGGACTGGGAACTGCCGAAGCTGGCCGTCTCACCGGTCGATCAAGCCGTTGATGTTGTCAAGTTTGATCTTGAACTGGGCTTGTCAGAAGAGGAGGGCAGGATTGTTGGGGCGTTGAATTATGCCACCGCCCTGTTTGATTCGGCGACGATGGAACGACAGGTGGAATATCTGCATGCGGTGCTGCAAGCGATGGCGGCTAACCCTCAACAGCTCATCGGAGAAATTGATATCTTGTCCCCTGCGGAGCGCAGGTTGTTGCTGGAAACTTGGAATGCCACGGAAACCGCCTATCCTGAGACATTGTGTATTCATCAATTGTTTGAACAACAGGTAGAGCAAACCCCTGACGCGATAGCATTAGTGTATGAAGAGCAGACCCTCAGTTATGCCGAATTAAATACCCGTGCTAACCAGTTGGCCCATCAGCTTATCGCACTGGGCGTTGTACCCGATCAGCCAGTAGCGATTTGTGTGTCGCGCTCACCGGCAATGGTGGTAGGAGTATTGGCAATACTGAAAGCCGGTGGTGCCTATGTGCCGTTGGACCCGGTTTATACCGGGGAGCGTTTGGCACATATTCTGACTGATGCCGCTCCGATTATTGTGCTGGCGGATGATACCGGACGTAGTGCGCTGGATGAAAAGACGCTTGCTGCGCTAACTGTGCTCGATCCTAATATTTTGCCTGATCAGCCGGATGGTAACCCACAGGTACCGGCATTAACCGCACAGCATCTGGCTTATATAATTTATACCTCGGGTTCGACCGGGACGCCGAAGGGGGTGATGGTCGAGCATCGTAATATCCAGCGTTTGTTTGACGCGACGGAATCCTGGTATCACTTTACCCGGCAAGATGTTTGGTGTCTGTTCCATTCCATCGCGTTTGACTTCTCGGTATGGGAATTATGGGGAGCGTTACGCTATGGCGCTAAACTGGTTCTGGTGCCGCACGCGATCGCTCGCTCCCCTCAAGAGCTACATCAATTCGTGTGTCAGCACGGTATCACCGTATTGAATCAGACGCCGAGCGCTTTCAAAGCCTTTATTGCCAGTTATGTTGACAACCCATTGTCAGACCAGTTGCGTTATATCATCTTTGGGGGAGAAGCCCTCGATCCGGGTATGTTGCGACCGTGGTATCACCTGCGTGAAGAGACGTCACCAAGGTTAGTGAATATGTACGGCATCACGGAGACAACGGTTCATGTGACTTATCGGGAGCTGAATCCACATGATGTGGAACAGATAACCAGCCCTATTGGTGCACGTATTCCAGATTTAACTCTCTATCTGTTGGATAAATACGGTCAGCCGGTGCCGTTGGGGACAATAGGAGAGTTGTATGTTGGGGGGGCCGGTGTAGCACGAGGTTATCTGAATCGCTCTGAACTGACGGCGGAACGTTTCCTGATTGATCCGTTTAGTGATCAATCGGGTGCCCGCATGTACCGTACCGGAGATTTGGCCCGTTACCTGCCGGAGGGGGATTTAGTGTTTGTGGGTCGCAACGACCAACAAGTTAAAATCCGCGGTTTCCGCATTGAACCGGGGGAAATTGAGGCCCGACTGCTGGAACACCCGGCAGTGAGTGAATCGGTGGTGTTGGCATTGGGGCAAGGGCAAGATAAGCGTCTGGTTGCTTATGTCGTGGCGCCGGCGGATGATGGGCTGGCGAATAGCCTGCGTACCCATTTGAGCGCCATTTTACCGGATTATATGGTGCCAACAGCCTTTGTGCGGCTGGATGCGTTTCCATTAACGCCGAACGGTAAATTGGATCGTCGAGCCTTGCCGGCACCGGATGGTGAAGCTTTTGCTCGTCAGGTTTATGCGGCACCGCAAGGGGAAACGGAAATTGCATTAGCGGCCATTTGGTGTGAGTTGTTAGATATTGAACAGGTCAGTCGGCACGATAGTTTCTTCGCACTGGGTGGTCATTCTCTGCTAGCGGTACGGATGATTGAACGTTTGCGTCATCTGGGGCTGACACTGGCGGTCCGTGATCTATTTCAGTCTCCGGTGTTGTCTGAACTGGCGCAAACGTTGGGACAGCACCGGGCTGTGGTGGTGCCGCCGAATGTGATTACGCCAGCGACGACGACACTTACTCCGGGGATGTTGCCGCTGATAGATCTGACTCAGGCTGACATTGACTGCCTCGTCGAGCAAGTGCCGGATGGAATAACCAATATTCAGGATATCTATGCCCTGTCGCCGTTGCAGGACGGTATTTTGTTCCACCACTTACTGGCAAACGAAGGCGATCCGTATCTAGTGGTCAGTCAGATGGTCTTTGCTGATCGCTCTTTGTTAGACCGTTATTTAGCGGCAGTGCAACAGGTGGTTGAACGTCACGATATCCTGCGTACCGCCTTTATTTGGCAAGGATTATCTGTGCCGGTTCAGGTGGTCTGGCGTCAGGCGCCTTTATCGATCACTGAATTGACGCTGGACCCGGCGGATGGGCCAATTTGTGAACAACTGACTCAACGTTTTAATCCGCGTCATTATCGTCTTGATCTGAATCAAGCGCCGTTGTTGCGGTTTGTGGTGGCACAGGATGATGGTCGTTGGATGGTACTGCAATTGCTGCATCATTTGATTGGCGACCATACCACACTGGACGTGATGAACCGTGAAGTTCAGGTTTATCTGGACGGACAGGAGGAGAACCTGCCTGTGCCAACACCTTTCCGCAATTTGGTCGCACAGGCTCGGTTGGGTATCAGTCAGACGGAACATATTCGCTTCTTTAGCGAAATGTTGGCGGAGGTAGATGAACCAACGTTGCCGTTTGGTTTGGCGGAAGTGCATCGTGATGGTTCGCAAGTGGCGGAATTCCACCGGATGCTGGCGCCTGAACTGAATGACCGTTTGCGCGGTCAGGCTCGTCGTTTGGGCGTCAGTCTGGCGGCGTTGTGTCATTTGGCTTGGGCTCAGGTGTTGTCGCATACCAGCGATCAGGAGCAAGTGGTGTTCGGCACGGTGCTGTTTGGGCGTATGGCGGCAGGAGGGGGTACCGACAATGGCATGGGGCTGTTTATCAATACCTTGCCGTTACGGCTGGACATCGATGATACGCCGGTACGGGACAGTGTGCAGGCTGCCCATACCCGACTAGCCGGATTATTAGAACATGAACATGCTTCACTAGCGCTGGCCCAGCGTTGCAGTGGTGTACAGGGCGAGATCCCGCTCTTTAGCAGCTTGCTGAACTATCGACATAATGCCTTATCGGCAACGTCAAATGGACAGATAGACGGTATTGAGTTTCTTGGTGGACAGGAGAGAACTAACTACCCGTTAGTGCTGTCGGTGGAGGATTTTGGCGAATCACTGGGATTGACTGCTCAGGTTGTCCAGCCGTTGGAGCCAGAACGGATATGTAGCTATATGCAGCAGGCACTGGAGAGTCTGGTAGAAGCATTGGAACAGGCCTCGAAAACTCCGGTACGTCAATTGAAAATTCTGCCGGAAACGGAGAGTACGTTGCTGTTAAAAACCTGGAACGCAACGGAAACCGCGTATCCTGAGGCACTGTGTATTCATCAGTTGTTTGAACAACAGGTAGAGCAAACTCCTGATGCGATAGCATTAGTGTATGAAGATCAAACTCTCAGTTATGCCGAATTAAATACCCGCGCTAACCGGTTGGCCCATCAGCTTATCGCACTGGGTGTCGTACCCGATCAGCCAGTGGCGATTTGTGTGTCACGTTCGCTGGCAATGGTAGTGGGATTGTTGGCAGTATTGAAAGCCGGGGGAGCTTATGTACCGCTGGACCCAACCTATCCGGGGGAGCGTCTGGCGTATGTTCTGACTGATGCCGCGCCAGCTATTTTGCTGGCGGATAAGGCCGGACGTGCTGCGTTGGGTAAGCAGGTACTGGCAGAACTCACTGTACTTGACCCAGATGCACGGCTTGACCTGCCGGACTACAACCCGCAAATACCGGAATTAACCTCACGACATCTGGCGTATGTCATTTATACCTCGGGTTCGACGGGGACACCGAAAGGGGTGATGCTGGAACATCGGGGTGTCTGCAACTATCTGCTATGGGCGTTGAGTGATTACCTGACTGAAAGGCAATTCGATAGTATCGTTTCGTCACCGCTAGCCTTTGATGCCACCGTCACCAGTCTTTACCTGCCCTTACTGTGTGGTGGCAAGATCCGCTTGCTCCGTGACGGGCAGGAGCTGGTTGAACTGCTCCCCGCGTTGCTGTCAATGGAATCGGGTGCTCTGGTTAAAATTACCCCTAGCCACCTTTCAGCAATGGGTCAGGAATTAAAAACAGCGGGACAAGAATGCCCTGCGCACTGCTTTATCGTGGGCGGAGAGGCTTTACCCGGTTCTACTGTTGCACTCTGGCGAACATTATCGCCTAGATCACGCATCATTAACGAGTATGGCCCAACTGAAACCGTCGTGGGTTGTACTGTGTTCGATACCAATCACTCGAGCCGTTTTGTTGATAACGTACCGATTGGTCGGCCAATATCCAATACCCAAATCTATATTCTTGATGCTCGTGGGGAACCTGTTCCAATGGGTGTTACTGGTGAGCTTTATATTGGGGGAATCGCCGTTGCCCGTGGCTACCTGAACCGGCCAGAATTAACGACTGAGCGTTTCTTGCCTGACCCGTTTAGTGATAGACCTGATGCGCGGATGTATCGAACCGGGGATTTGGTCCGTTACTGGCCAAATGGCAATCTGGTATTTGTTGGTCGTAATGACCAGCAGGTTAAAATCCGTGGCTTCCGAATTGAACCGGGGGAGATTGAAGCTCGGCTGACAGAGTATCCTGCGGTACGCGAAGCGCTGGTATTGGCGCTGGATGACGGGCAGGGCCAACGGCTGGTGGCCTATGTGGCGGCGGAAGCAGATGATGAATTGGTTAATAGCTTACGTATCCATTTGAGTGCTATTTTGCCTGGCTATATGATACCGGCAGCTTTTGTGCGTCTGGATGCTTTCCCGCAGACCCCGAATGGTAAGCTGGACCGCCGGGCATTGCCAGCACCGGGAGAGGAAGCGTTTGCTCGTCAGGTCTATGAAGCCCCGCAAGGGAAGATAGAAACGATGCTGGCGGCTGTCTGGCGTGAGTTGCTAGGCATTGAGCAGATTAGCCGACATGACAACTTCTTTGCGCTGGGCGGCCATTCATTGCTCGTTGTACGGATGATTGAACGATTGCGGCGTATCGGTCTGGGGATATCGGTACAAACGCTATTCCAGAATCCAACACTTCGTGTTCTGGCGCAGTCTCTGGCTGAGCATAATGAAATCCCGGTGCCTGAAAACCGTATTACACCGGATACGGTGGCGTTGACACCGGATCTGCTGCCGTTAATTGATCTGACTCAAACTGAGATTGACCTTATCGTTGAGCAAATACCGGGCGGGCTCAAAAATATTCAGGATATCTACGCGCTATCGCCGTTGCAGGATGGCATTTTATTCCACCATTTACTGGCGAATGAAGGTGATCCCTATTTGTTAGCCGGTCAGATGGCTTTTGCTGACCGGCTGCTGTTGGATCGTTATCTGGCAGCGGTTCAACGGGCCATTGATCGACACGATATTTTACGTACTGCCTTTATTTGGCAAGGATTGTCAGTTCCGGTTCAGGTGGTCTGGCGTCAGGCCCCATTATCAGTGACTGAACTGGTTCTGGATCCGGCTGACGGTCCGGTCAGTGAGCAGTTAACCCGGCGTTTTGATCCGCGTCGGCATCGTCTCGATTTGAGACAAGCACCATTGCTGCACTTTGTCATCGCTCAGGAAACGGATGGTCGTTGGGTGTTGCTGGGATTGCAGCATCACTTGATCGGCGACCATGAAACGATGGAAGTGATGCACCGCGAAGTCCAAGCCTATCTGACGGATCAAGAGGACAACTTGCCTACGCCGACGCCTTTCCGCAATCTGGTGGCCCAGGTCCGGCTGGGGGTGAGTCAGGAAGAACACTCTCGCTTCTTTACTGACATGCTGGCGGAGGTCGATGAACCGACCCTGCCGTTTGGGCTGACGGAAGTGCATCGTGATGGCTCGCTGGTGGTCGAATCCCATCGGACGTTGCCGGCCGAGTTAAATGACCGTTTGCGTCATCAGGCGAGACATTTGGGCGTCAGTCTGGCGGCGTTGTGTCATTTAGCTTGGGCTCAGGTGTTGTCGCATACGAGTGGTCAGAAGAAAGTCGTGTTCGGCACTGTACTGTTTGGACGTATGCAGGCGGGAGACGGTGCCGACAGTGGTATGGGGCTGTTTATTAATACCTTGCCGCTGCGGCTGGATATCGATGATACCCCGGTACGAGACAGCGTACAGACAACACATATCCGGCTGGCTGGATTGCTGGTGCATGAGCATGCGTCGCTGGTATTGGCCCAGCGTTGCAGTCGTGTACAGGGTGATATTCCGCTCTTTAGTACCCTGTTGAACTACCGGCATAATGCGAACCCGATGGCCCCGCATGAGGCCGTGCAGGGCATTGAGTTCTTGGGAGGGCAAGAGCGCACTAACTATCCGTTTGTGCTGTCGGTGGAGGATGGTGGTTCTACTTTGGGATTGACTGCTCAGGTCGTGCAGCCATTTGAGCCGGAGAGACTATGCGGTTATATGCAGCAGGCATTGGAAAGTTTGGTAGAGGTGCTTGAACAGGTGCCGGAAACGCCGGTACGGATACTGAATATTCTGCCTGAAACGGAACGGAGGCTGTTGCTGGAAACGTGGAACGAGACTGAAACCGTCTATCCTGAGCAGTTATGCGTTCATCAGTTATTCGAGTGTCAGGCAGAGAAAAATCCTGATGCCACGGCACTGGTTTATGAAGAACAGACCCTCAGTTATGAGGAACTGAATGCCCGAGCTAACCGGCTGGCTCACCAATTGATTGCATTGGGTGTCGTCCCCGATCAGCGGGTAGTAATTTGCGTGGCACGCTCACCGGCAATGGTGGTGGGAGTGTTGGCCGTATTGAAAGCGGGGGGAGCTTATGTACCGCTGGACCCAACCTATCCGGCGGAGCGTCTGGCGTATGTTCTGACTGATGCCGCGCCAACTATTTTGCTGGCGGATAAAGCCGGACGCGCTGCGTTGGGTGAGCTGGCATTGGCAGAACTCACCGTACTTGACCCAAATGCGCGGCTTAACCAGCCGGACTACAACCCGCAACTACCTGAATTAACCTCACGACATCTGGCGTATATCATTTATACCTCGGGTTCGACGGGGACACCGAAAGGGGTGATGTTGGAACATCGAGGGGTCTGCAACTACCTGCGATGGGCGCTGAGTGATTACCTCACAGAAAGGCAATTCGATAGTATCGTTTCGTCACCGCTAGCCTTTGATGCCACCGTCACCAGTCTTTACCTGCCTTTACTGTGTGGCGGCAAGATCCGCTTGATCCGTGACGGGCAGGAGCTGGTTGAACTGCTCCCTGCGTTGCTGTCAATGGAATCGGGTGCTCTGGTTAAAATTACCCCTAGCCATCTTTCAGCAATGGGTCAGGAATTAAAAACAGCGGGACAAGAATGCCCTGCGCACTGCTTTATCGTGGGCGGAGAGGCGCTACCCGGTTCCACGGTTGCACTCTGGCGAACATTATCGTCTGGATCACGCATCATTAACGAGTATGGCCCAACCGAAACCGTCGTGGGTTGTACTGTGTTTGATACTAATCACCCGAGCCGTTTTGTTGATAACGTACCGATTGGTCGGCCAATATCCAATACCCAAATCTATATTCTCGATACCCGAGGGGAACCTGTTCCAATCGGTGTCACTGGTGAGCTTTATATTGGGGGAATCGCCGTCGCCCGTGGCTACCTGAACCGGCCGGAATTGACGGCTGAGCGTTTCCTGCCTGATCCGTTTAGCGATAGACCTGATGCGCGGATGTATCGAACCGGGGATTTGGTCCGTTACTTGCCAAACGGCAATCTGGTATTTGTTGGCCGTAATGACCAGCAAGTTAAAATCCGCGGCTTCCGTATTGAACCGGGGGAAATTGAAGCCCGACTGACAGAACACCCGGAGGTACGCGGCGCATTGGTACTCGCTCTGGATGATGGGCAGGATAAACGGTTGGTTGCCTATGTAGAAGCGCAGGCAAATGACGAGTTGGTGAATAGTCTGCGTACTCATTTGAGCGCCCTATTGCCGGGTTATATGGTGCCGGCGGCTTTTGTGCGGCTGGATGCATTCCCATTACTGCCGAATGGTAAGCTGGATCGTCGGGCGTTACCGGCACCGGACAGTGAAGCTGTTGCTCGTCAAGTTTATGAAGCGCCACAAGGGGAAACGGAAATGGTGCTGGCGGCGATTTGGCGTGAAGTTTTGGGGGTTGAACAGATCAGCCGACATGACAATTTCTTTGCCTTGGGCGGTCACTCGTTACTGGCAATGCGAGTGATGAATCGGGTAACCGCTTTAGGGATTGAACTGCCGCTGACTACCCTGTTTAAATCCCCATCATTAAGGGATTTTGCTGAGATCATGCAGGCTCGGATGGGTCAGTCGGACACGCTCTTGCCGTCCATCCTGCCGATATCCCGAAAAGGGGAATTACCGTTGTCGTTTGCTCAACAGCGCCTGTGGTTCCTGACGCAGCTTGAGGGCGTCAGTGAAACTTATCATATCCCGATGGCCCTGCGCTTATCTGGTCAACTGGATATCGCGGCTTGGCAAAAGGCGCTGGATACCTTGTTTGCCCGTCATGAAGCATTGCGTTCTGTCTTTGTCTCTATTGATGGTCAGCCACAAGTGCGGCTGTTGGAGCCGGATAGCGGCTTACTGTTATCTCAATATGACCTGCGCGGCGTTCCGGATGCTGATGAGGTCCTTGAGCGTCTGAGTACAGAGGAGGCCCACGCGTCATTTGACCTCGAAAGTGGCCCGCTTATCCGTGCTGCTCTCATCCGGCTCACCGATGACGAATATCAATTTTTGCTGACTTTGCATCACATTATTTCCGATGGCTGGTCTGCCAATATATTGATGCAGGAACTGAACGCGCTCTATACCGCGTTTATAGCCGGGCAACCGGCTTCGTTGCCGCCATTGGCGATTCAATACCCGGATTATGCCGCCTGGCAGCGTCAGTGGTTGTCGGCTGAACGGGTTCAGGTTCAATCCGACTATTGGCGTGCAATGTTGGCTGACGCGCCGGTTCTGTTGGATCTGCCGACAGATCGACCTCGTCCGCCGGAGCAGTCGTTTGCCGGAGATGCCGTGCCGGTTAACTTAGGCGTGGAATTAACGGCAGCCCTTAAGCGCCTGAGTGAGCAGCAGGGCGTCACCTTATTCATGACGCTGTTGTCAGCTTGGGCAGTGGTTCTGTCACGTTTGTCAGGTCAGGACGATGTGGTGATTGGCACGCCGAGTGCGGGCCGTGGTCGTCAGGAAGTGGAGCCGTTGATTGGCTTCTTTGTCAATACGTTGGCGTTGCGCATGGATTTATCGGGTGAACTGACGGTGAGTGAGTTGCTGGCGCGAGTCCGGCAAACCGCATTGACGGCGCAGGAGCATCAGGATTTACCGTTTGAACAGGTGGTAGAAATCGTGCAACCGCCGCGTCGGTTGGCGCATACCCCATTGTTCCAAGTGATGTTTGCCTGGCAGAACAATGAGAACTCAGAATGGGGATTACCGGGGCTGGCAGTCTCACCGGTCTATCAACCCTTTGATATTGTCAAGTTTGATCTTGAACTAGGCTTGTTAGAGGAGGAGGGCAGGATTATAGGGGCATTGAGTTATGCCACTACCCTGTTTAATCCCGCGACAATGGAACGGCAGGTGGGATATCTGCATGCGGTGCTGCAAGCGATGGTGGTTAACCCCCAACAGCCGATCGGGGAAATTGATATCTTGGCCTCGGCGGAGCGCAAGCTATTGCTGGAAACTTGGAACGCAGCGGAAACCGCCTATCCTGAGGCGTTATGCATTCACCAACTGTTTGAACAACAGGTGGAGAAAACCCCGGAAGCCACGGCATTGGTATATCAACAGCAAACCCTCAGTTATGCCGAATTAAATGCTCGCGCTAACCGGTTGGCCCATCAGCTTATCGCATTGGGTGTCGTACCTGACCAGCCGGTGGCGATTTGTGTGTCGCGTTCACCGGTCATGGTGGTAGCGCTGTTGGCGGTATTGAAAGCCGGTGGTGCCTATGTGCCGCTGGACCCAACCTATCCGTTAGAACGTTTGGCGTATATCCTGAATGATACAACGCCGTCAGTGGTGTTGGCTGATGCGACTGGACGGGCGGCATTAGGTGATGAGGCGTTGAGCAGGCTGACGGTATTTGATCCGAATACCTTGCCAGACCAGTCGGACCACAATCCGCAGGTAGCTGCGTTGACGCCACAACACCTGATTTACATCATCTATACCTCCGGCTCAACCGGGCAGCCGAAAGGGGTGATGGTGGAACATCAGGCGGTGTATCAGCGTCATTTGGGCTTTAATGAGACCTATGCGGTGACGGCGCAAGATCGGCTGTTGCAATTTGCTTCTTTTGCATTTGACGTTTCAGTGGAGGAATGTTTCTCGACATTATGCAATGGTGCCACGTTGGTCATGCGTGATGACAGTTGGCTGGCGTCGATGTCGGCGTTTATTGGCTTAGCCTGGCAGCACCGTATCACAGTGATGTCTCTGCCAGCGTTATTCTGGTCTGAACTGATTGCCAGAGACAATAATGCATTACCGCTACCGGATTGTCTCCGACTCATTATCATTGGTGGTGAGGCGGTCAAAAAGAGCGCTATTCAGGATTGGTTTGTGCGGGAAGTCCACCGGCCCCGACTGTTGAACGCCTATGGGCCGACGGAAAATACCGTAACGGCGACTTGTAAGGAGGTTTTATCCCCAGCCGATGATTGCTCTATCGGCCGACCGCTTAAAAATACCCGCGTTTACCTGTTGGATAAATACGGTCAGTTAGTCCCGTTAGGCGGCGTTGGCGAAATGTATATTGGCGGCGTGGGTGTGGCACGAGGCTACCTTAACCTGCCAGAATTGAGCGCGGAACGTTTTATACCAGATCCTTTTAGTTCAGTACCCGGCGCACGGATGTATGTTACTGGGGATTTGGCCCGCTATTTGCCGGATGGCAACTTGGAGTTTCTGGGTCGTAACGACCAGCAGGTCAAAATTCGCGGCTTCCGGGTTGAGCTAGGGGAAATTGAAACCCGGCTGGAAGAACACCCGGCGGTGCAAGAGGCGGCAGTGCTGGTATGGGAAGATGAGCAGAGCAAACGGCTGGTAGCCTATGTGGCGGCAGAAGCGAATGAAGGGTTGGCAACCCGTTTGCGTGAATATTTGAGTGCAGTTTTACCTGACTATATGGTCCCGGCAGCCTTTGTGCGGCTGGAGACTTTACCGCAGACCCCAAATGGCAAGTTGGATCGTCGGGCGTTGCCGGCGCTGGGGGAAGAGGCGTTTGCCCGTCAGATCTATGAAGCCCCGCAAGGGAGGATAGAAACGATGCTGGCGGCTGTCTGGTGTGAGTTGCTGGGCATTGAACAGATTAGCCGGCATGACAGCTTCTTTTCGTTGGGTGGTCATTCTCTGCTTGCTGTGCGCATGATTGAACGATTGCGGCATATTGGTCTGAGTGTATCGGTAAAAACGTTATTCCAGCATCCAACACTCTGTATTTTGGCGCAGTCTCTGGTTCAGCATAATGAAATTCAGGTGCCTGACAACCGTATTACACCGGATACCACGGCGCTGACGCCGGCGATGTTGCCGCTGATTGATTTGACCCAAGCTGACATTGACCACATCATCGGGCAGGTGCCGAGCGGGATCGCCAATATTCAGGATATCTATGCGCTATCGCCGTTGCAGGATGGCATTTTGTTCCACCATCTGTTGGCAAATGAAGGTGATCCGTATTTGTTGACGGGGCAAATGGCTTTTGCTGACCGAGCGCTGTTAGATCGTTATCTGGCGGCGGTTCAATGGATAATTGATCGGCACGATATTCTGCGAACCGCTTTCCTCTGGCAAGGATTATCAGTGCCGGCGCAGGTGGTCTGGCGTCAGGCCCCATTGTCAGTGACGGAGCTGACATTAAATCCGGCTGACGGCCCGATCAGTGAGCAGTTAACCCGGCGTTTTGATCCGCGTCATCATCGTCTCGACCTGAGCGAAGCACCGCTGTTGCGTTTTGTCATCGCTCAGGACACTGATGGTCGTTGGTTGTTACTGGAATTGCATCATCACTTAATCGGCGACCATGAAGCGCTGGAAGTGATGCACCGTGAAGTGCAGGCGTATCTGACAGGTCAGGAAGAGAGCCTGCCTGTGCCGACACCTTTCCGCAATCTGGTGGCTCAGGTCCGGTTGGGCGTGAGTCAGGAAGAGTACAGCCGTTTCTTTACCGACATGCTGGCGGAGGTCGATGAACCGACTCTGCCGTTTGGTTTGACGGAAGTGCATTGTGATGGTTCGCAGGTGACGGAAGTTCACCGGATGTTGCCAGCCGGGTTAAATGACCGTTTGCGCCATCAGGCGAGACATCTGGGTGTCAGTCTGGCGGCCTTGTGTCATCTGGCTTGGGCGCAGGTGTTGGCGCGTACCAGTGGTCAGAAGAATGTCGTGTTTGGCACGGTGTTGTTTGGGCGTATGCAGGCAGGGGAAGGGGCAGACAACAGTATGGGGCTATTTATTAATACCTTGCCGTTGCGGCTGGATATCGATGAGACCCCAGTACGGAGCAGCGTGCAGGCTGCCCATGCTCGACTTGCCGGATTATTAGAACATGAGCACGCGTCACTGGCATTGGCTCAGCGTTGCAGCGGCGTGCAGGGTGAGATCCCTCTCTTTAATAGCTTGCTGAACTATCGGCACAATACCTTGCTGGCAGCGTCGGATGACATCATCAGCGGTATTGAATTTATCGGTGGACAGGAGCGGACCAACTATCCGTTAATGCTGTCGGTGGAAGATTTTGGCGAATCCTTGGGGCTGACGGCGCAGGTCGTGCAGCCGCTTGATCCGGAAAGTCTATGCGGTTATATGCAACGAGCACTGGAAAGTCTGGTGGATGCGCTTGAGCAAGTGCCGGACATGCCTGTTAGGGCATTGGAAATCTTGCCGAAAGCGGAACGTACGCTGTTGCTGGAAACTTGGAACGCGACGGAAAGCGCTTATCCTGAGACGTTATGTGTTCATCAACTGTTTGAACAACAGGTAGAGCAAACTCCTGACGCGACAGCGTTAGTGTATGAAGAGCAGACCTTCAGTTATGCCGAATTAAATGCCCACGCTAACCGGCTGGCTCATCAGCTTATTGCACTCGGTGTTGTCCCTGACCAGCGAGTGGCGATTTGCGTGTCACGTTCACCGGCGATGGTGGTGGGATTGCTGGCGGTAATGAAAGCGGGCGGGGCTTATGTGCCGCTAGACCCGACTTATCCTGGCGGGCGGCTGGCGCATATTTTGACCGATGCTGCCCCTACCGTGGTGCTGGCGGATAAGGCAGGCTGGTCTGCATTGGGCGAGGAAGCGCTGACCGGACTCGTGGTGCTGGACCCGAATACCTTGCCTGAACAGCCGGACAGTAACCCACAGGTACCTGCGTTGACTTCGCGGCATCTGGCCTATGTGATTTATACCTCCGGTTCCACGGGAGTACCCAAAGGGGTGATGATTGAGCACCGCAATACGGTTAACTTCCTGCACTGGGCGCAGCAGGCTTTTGAAACGGAAGCGATCCGCGAGGTGCTTTTCTCAACGTCGATGAATTTCGACCTGTCCATTTTTGAATGTTTTATGCCGTTGTCCCGTGGCGCGGCGATTTATCTGGTGGAAGATGCGCTGTCATTGATGCAGCATGCCCTGCCGGTGACCTTGATCAACTCAGTCCCGTCTGCGATGAAACCGTTATTGCAGGCTCGGGCACTGATGGCGTCGGTTCATACTGTCAATCTGGCGGGAGAGCCGCTTAAAGGCGCTTTAATTAAACAGATTTTCCAGGAAACACAAATAGAGCGGTTATGCAATCTCTATGGGCCTTCTGAAACGACAACCTATTCTGCCTGGTTACCGATACAGCGGGGTGACCGGATTATTGAAAGTATCGGGCGTCCGATAGCCAACACCGGCCTTTACTTGCTGGATGAGTATGGTCAACCGGCGCCGTTGGGCGTGGTGGGAGAAATTTATATTGGGGGCGCGGGAGTGGCGCGTGGCTACCTCAATCGCCCAGACTTGACAGCGGAACGTTTCCTTATTGATCCGTTTAGTAGTGTGCCGGATGCCCGGATGTACCGCACCGGGGATTTAGCCCGTTATTTGCCGGACGGTAATCTGGAATTTCTGGGTCGTAACGACCAGCAGGTTAAAATTCGCGGTTTTCGCATTGAACCGGGAGAGATTGAGGCCCGGTTGGTGGAACACCCGGCGGTGAGTGAATCTGTGGTATTGGCACAAGGGGAAGGGCAGGAAAAACGGCTGGTGGCTTATGTGGCGGCCGAAGCCCATGAAGGGTTGGTGACTAGCCTGCGTGCTTACCTGCAAGCTATTTTGCTGGATTACATGGTTCCGACGGCCTTTGTGCGGCTGGATGCACTACCATTGACGCCGAACGGTAAATTGGATCGTCAAGCGTTGCCAGCGCCGGACGGTGAAGCCATTGCCCGTCAGGTTTACCAAGCGCCACGGGGAGAAATGGAAATGGCTCTGGCGGCGATTTGGCGTGAGGTCCTTGGGATTGAACAGATCAGCCGGTATGACAATTTCTTTGCCTTGGGCGGTCACTCATTGTTGGCGGTGCGGGTGATGAACCGGGTAGCCGCTTTGGGTATTGAGCTGCCGCTAACGGCCCTATTTAAGTCTCCTTCGTTAAGAGCGTTTGCTGAGGTTATGCAGGCTCGGCCAGGTCAACCGGATAATATCTTGCCGATATCCCGTGATGGGGCGTTACCGTTGTCATTTGCTCAACAGCGCTTGTGGTTTTTGGCCCAGCTTGAGGGTGTCAGCGAAACGTATCATATCCCAATGGCCCTGCGTTTATCTGGACAGTTGGATATTATGGCGTGGCAAAAGGCGCTGGATACCTTATTTGCCCGTCATGAAGCATTACGTTCTGTCTTTGTTTCTGTAGATGGTCAGCCACAAGTGCGGTTGTTGGAGCCGGATAGCGGCTTACTGTTATCTCAATATGACCTGCGTGGGATACCAGATGCTGATGTTGTTCTTGAGCGTCTGAGCGTGGAGGAAGCCCATGCGTCATTTGATCTTGAAAGCGGCCCACTTATCCGTGCTGCTTTCATCCGGATCACCGATGACGAATATCAGTTTTTGCTGACTTTGCATCACATTATTTCCGATGGCTGGTCTGCCAATGTGCTGATACAGGAACTGAACACACTCTATACGGCGTTTATGGACGGACAATCAGATCCGTTGCCGCCGTTGGCGATTCAATACCCGGATTACGCCGCCTGGCAGCGTCAGTGGTTGTCGGCTGAACGTATTCAGGTTCAATCTGACTATTGGCATGCAATGTTGGCTGATGCGCCGGTCTTGCTGGATTTGCCGACAGATCGGCTCCGTCCGCCGGAGCAGTCGTTTGCCGGGCAGGCCGTGCCGATTAATCTGGATGTGGCGTTAACGACCTCCCTTAAACGCCTGAGTGAACAGCACGGTACCACCTTATTTATGACGTTGTTGTCAGCCTGGTCAGTGGTTCTGTCACGTTTGTCAGGTCAGGAAGAGGTGGTGATTGGCACCCCGAGTGCAGGCCGTAGTCGTCAGGAAGTAGAACCGTTGATTGGCTTCTTTGTCAATACGCTGGCGTTGCGCATGGATTTATCGGATGAATTGACGGTGACGGAATTACTGGCGCGAGTTCGGCAAACCGCATTGGCGGCCCAAGAGCATCAGGATTTACCGTTTGAACAGGTGGTGGAAATCGTGCAACCGCCACGCCGACTAGCGCATACCCCGTTATTCCAGGTGATGTTTGTCTGGCAGAACAATGAGAACACGGAATGGGGATTACCGGGATTGGCAGTTTCACCGGTCGATCAAGCCGTTGATGTTGTCAAGTTTGATCTTGAACTGAGCTTGTCAGAGGCGGAGGGCCGGATTGTTGGCGCATTGAGTTATGCCACGGCCCTGTTTGATCCAGAGACAATGGAACGACAGGTGGGATATCTGCACACAGTGCTGCAAGCGATGGCGGCTGACTCTCAACAGCCGGTTGGAGAAATTGATATCTTGTCTGCGGCGGAGCGTAGGTTGTTGTTGGAAACCTGGAACGCCACGGAAACCGCCTATCCTGATGCGTTATGTATCCATCAATTGTTTGAACGGCAGGTGGAGAAAACGCCTAATGCGATAGCATTAATGTATGAAGAGCAAACGCTCAGTTATGCCGAATTAAATACCCGTGCTAACCGGCTGGCTCGTCAATTGATCGAACAAGGAGTTTGTCCTGGTGATCATATTGCGCTCCTGCTAGCGCGTTCGATGGAACTGGTGGTAGCCCAATTAGCGATTCTTAAAGCTGGTGCCGTTTACGTGCCGATTGATCCTAGTGTACCGGATGAGCGGAAAAACTGGCTGATAAGTGATTGTTCCGCCAGATTGCTGCTCACTGATACACGGGCGGATATTCCGGTGAACCTGGCTGTGCCGCTGCTTCGTCTCTCGGATGAGACGGACATGGGCTGTGAAGAAGAAGATCGCTTTAACCTTAACTTAGCGCATTCCAGCACCGAGTTAGCGTATATCATGTACACCTCCGGTTCTACCGGGACACCTAAAGGGGTTTTAGTGCCGCATCGTGCGGTGGTCCGGCTGGTTATCAATAATGGTTATGCTGAAATCGGACCGGATGATCGGGTGGCTTTTGCCGCTAATCCGGCTTTCGATGCCAGTACGTTTGAAGTCTGGGCGCCATTGCTCAATGGTGGCGCGTTAGTGGTTATCGATCATGACACTTTGTTGACGCCGCAGGCGTTTGTACAAGAGCTACAGGTTCAGCGAATCACTGTTCTGTGGTTGAGTGTCGGATTGTTTAACCAGTTAGCGACGGAGCTGTCTCCGGTTCTGCCACAAATCAAGCTGCTGATTGTCGGCGGAGATGCCCTTGATCCCCATGTTATCGGCCAGGTACTGAACACCAATTCGCCACAACAGCTATTAAATGGCTATGGACCGAGTGAAGGCACCACCTTTACAGCAACATACCGTATCACTGAATTAGCGCCGGGAGCTGCTCGCGTCCCTATCGGTCGACCGGTAGCCAATACGCGGGTTTATCTGTTGGATGCGTATGGTCAGCCGGTACCGTTAGGTGTGGTCGGTGAGATTTATATCGGGGGAGATGGCGTGGCCTGTGGTTATCTTAATCGGCCAGAATTGACCGCTGAACGTTTCCTTATTGATCCGTTCAGCGATAACCCTGATGCTCGCCTGTACCGCACCGGGGATTTGGCTCGTTATCTACCGGATGGCAATCTGGAATTCTTGGGCCGCAATGATCAGCAGGTTAAAATCCGTGGTTTCCGTATTGAACCGGAGGAAATTGAGGCTCGGTTAGCAGAGTACCCAACGGTGCGTGAGGCGGCGGTGTTGGCACGAGGTGAAGGGCAGGAAAAACGGCTGGTGGCCTATGTGGCGGCGGAAGCTCGTGACGGACTGGTAAGCAGCTTGTGTGCCCATCTAAGTGCTATTTTGCCTGACTATATGGTGCCGGCGGCCTTTGTACGGCTGGATGCGTTTCCGCTAACGCCGAACGGTAAATTGGATCATCAAGCATTGCCGGAACCGGACGATGAAGCCTTTGTGCACCAAGTTTACGCTGCGCCTCAGGGAGAAACAGAAATAGCGCTGGCGGCTATCTGGCGTGAATTACTGGGGATTGAGCAGGTCAGCCGGTACGACAGCTTTTTTGCCTTGGGTGGTCATTCGTTGCTTGCGATACGGATGGTTGAACGCCTGCGTCATCTGGGATTGACGCTAACGGCGCGTGATCTGTTCCAATCGCCGGTGCTGTCAAACCTGGCCCAAACGTTGGGACAGCACCAGGCTGTGATAGTGCCGCCTAACGTCATTACTCCGGCAACTACAGCCCTGACGCCGGCGATGTTGCCGCTGATTGATTTGACTCAGGCCGACATTGACCGCATCGTCAGGCAGGTGCCGGGCGGGGTGAGCAACATTCAGGATATCTATGCCCTGTCGCCGTTACAGGACGGTATTTTGTTCCACCACCTACTGGCAAACGAAGGCGATCCCTATTTGTTAGCCGGGCAGATGGCCTTCGCTGATCGGACTCTGCTAGATCGTTACCTGGCGGCGGTACAGCAAGTTGTTGATCGTCACGATATTCTGCGTACTGCTTTTGTCTGGCAAGAGTTGTCTGTGCCGGCTCAGGTCGTCTGGCGTCAGGCGCCTTTATCAGTCACTGAATTGACGCTAGACCCGGCGGATGGGCCGATTTGTGAACAACTGATTCAACGCTTTAATCCCCGTCATTATCGTCTTGAACTGGATCAAGCGCCATTGTTACGGTTTGTGGTGGCGCAGGAGACGGATGGTCGTTGGGTGGTACTGCAATTGCTGCATCACCTGATTGGCGACCATACCACGCTGGACGTGATGAACAGTGAGGTTCAGGCGTATCTTACTGAACGGGAGGAGAGTCTGACTTCTCCAGTCTCTTTCCGTAATTTAGTGGCTGAGGCCCGGTTGGGAATGAGTCAGGAGGAACACACCCGTTTCTTTACCGAGATGTTGGCGGAGGTGGACGAACCTACGCTGCCATTTGGATTGACGGAGGTGCATCGTGATGGTTCACAGGTGATGGAATCCTACTGGATGCTGGCGCCTGAACTGAATGACCGCCTGCGTGGTCAGGCCCGGCGTTTGGGGGTCAGTCTGGCGGCATTGTGTCATTTGGCTTGGGCACAGGTGTTGTCACATACCAGCGATCAGGAGCAAGTGGTGTTCGGTACCGTGTTGTTTGGACGGATGCAGGCAGGTGAAGGCGCCGACAATGGCATGGGGCTGTTTATCAATACTTTGCCGCTGCGGCTGGACATCGATGATACGCCGGTACGGGAGAGTGTGCTGGCCGCCCATACCCGGTTGGCCGGATTATTAGAGCATGAACATGCGTCACTGGCGTTGGCCCAGCGTTGCAGTGGTGTGCAGGGTGAGATCCCCCTCTTTAGCAGCTTGCTGAACTATCGACATAATGTGTCTTCGACAACGTTGGATGAACTTGTAAACGGTATCGAATTCCTTGATATGCAGGAGCGAACTAATTATCCGTTAGTGCTGTCGGTGGAGGATTTTGGCGAATCCTTGGGGATAACCGTTCAAGTTGCCCAGCCGTTTGAACCGGAACGGGTATGTGGCTATATGCAGCAGGCATTGGAGAGCTTGGCAGAGGCATTGGAACAAACCCCGGAAACGCCGGTACGGACGTTGAATATTCTGCCGGAAGCGGAGCGTACACTGTTGCTGAAAACCTGGAACGCGACGGAAACCGCGTATCCTGATGCATTGTGTATTCATCAATTGTTTGAACATCAGGTGGAGCAAACCCCGGGTGCGTTAGCATTAGTGCATGAAGAACAAACCCTCAGTTATGCGGAATTAAATGCCCGTGCTAACCGGTTGGCTCATCAGCTAATTGAACTGGGCGTAGCGCCGGATCAACGAGTGGCGATTTGCGTGTCGCGTTCATCGGCAATGGTGGTAGGAATATTGGCAATACTGAAAGCCGGTGGCGCTTATGTGCCGTTGGACCCGGTTTATACTGGGGAGCGTCTGGCGCATATTCTGACTGATGCCGCTCCGGTTATTTTGCTGGCGGATAAAGCCGGACGCGCTGCATTGGGTGAGCAGGCACTGGCGGAGCTCACGGTAATTGACCCGAATGTATTGTTCAGCCAGCGGGACGACAACCCGCAGATACCGGCACTCACTTCACGACATCTGGCGTATGTCATTTATACCTCGGGTTCGACCGGGACACCGAAAGGCGTGATGCTGGAACATCGTGGTGTCTGCAACTACCTGCTATGGGCGCGGAGTGATTACCTCACTGAAAGGCAATTCGATAGTATCGTTTCATCATCGATAGCCTTTGATGCCACGGTTACTAGCCTTTACCTGCCTTTACTGTGCGGCGGCAAGATCCATTTGCTCGGTGACGGGCAGGAGCTGGTTGAATTGCTCCCTGCATTGTTGTCAATGGAATCAGGCGCTTTGGTTAAAATTACGCCTGGTCATCTTTCGGCAATAGGGCAGAAATTGAAAACTATGGGACGAACATGCCCGGCTCACTGTTTTATCGTGGGTGGAGAGGCGCTGCCCAGTTCCACTATTGCACTTTGGCGAACATTATCGCCTGGATCACGCATCATCAACGAGTACGGCCCAACCGAAACCGTCGTGGGTTGTACGGTGTTTGATATCAATCACTCGGGCTGTTTTGGCGATAACGTACCGATTGGCCGCCCAATATCCAATCTCCAAATTTACATTCTCGATACCCACGGGAAACCTGTCCCAATAGGTGTCACGGGTGAACTTTACATTGGAGGAGTCGCTGTCGCTCGTGGCTACCTGAATCGGCCAGAATTGACGGCTGAACGTTTCCTGATAGATCCGTTTAGTGATCGACCGGGTGCTCGTATGTACCGTACCGGGGATTTAGCTCGTTACCTGCTGGATGGCAACCTGGAATTCCTGGGCCGCAACGACCAGCAGGTTAAAATCCGTGGTTTCCGCATTGAACCGGGGGAAATTGAGACACGTCTGATAGAGCACCCAGCGGTGCGTGAGGCAACTGTGCTGGCGCTGGGGGATGGACAGGACAAACGGCTGGTCGCCTATGTCGTGGTGCCAGCGGATGAGGGGCTGGCCAATAACCTGCGTACCTACTTGAGTGTAACTTTACCTGACTATATGGTGCCGTCAGCTTTTGTGCGTTTGGATGCGTTTCCCCTGACCTCGAACGGTAAATTGGATCGTCGGGCCTTGCCGGCCCCGGACAATGAAGCGTTTGTCCGTCAGATTTATGAAGCGCCGCAAGGGGAAACGGAAATTGCATTGGCGGCTATCTGGTGTGAGTTGATAGGGGTTGAGCAAATAAGTCGGCATGATAACTTCTTCACGTTGGGGGGGCATTCACTGCTTGCCATGCGAATGATAAATCTTGCCGCCGGTCGGGGTTTGGTTTGCACATTGAATGCTGTGTTCCAATTCCCGGTGTTGGCTGAACTGGCTGCGAAAATCACCTCAGATTTGCTGTCTCAACCGCAAAACAGTGCTATATCGGTGCGACTGGATGGGACAGGGTTGCCGCTATTTTTTGTTCCTAGTGGCATGGGTGATTACTCCTATGTCTTCGGGTTGGCTCGACATATCCCATCGGGCCATCCGATTTATGCGTTGCCTTGGCCGTCAATTAATGAAGAGCCGATGGTAACGATGGAGCAGCAGGCGGCGAGAATGATCACCTTGATGAAGGCTGTTCAACCGGAAGGCCCTTATCGGCTATGTGGTTACTCTTCCGGTGGGATATTGGCTTATGCTATTGCCCAGCAGCTTTTGAATGCGGGTGAAATGGTCAATTTCCTGGGGTTGATTGATGCGCCTGCGCCTCATTATTTAGGGGAACAGATCATGCAACCTAAATATCGGTTCTTTATTGAACTAGCTCGACAGTCGGAGGAGGAATATTCGGAAGAGATTGCGGAGTTATACCGTCGAATTGATGAGTTGAATTTTGTGCAGTTTATTGAGGTAGCACAAGAATTGGCATTATATCCGGCAAATCTGCGTGCTGATGTGATTGCAAAACGTTGGGGGCAGATCGAGCGTTACGCGCAAATAGTTGTGGATTATGAACCGCCGGCATTAGCAATAACGCTGCATCAGTTCTATGCGGTAGAACCTTCCCCCGCTATTTCTTTTATGACGGATGAAAAACCGGAGTCAGTGAACATGGAACCGTCGTTGGGTTGGGCGAAGATAATGTCTGATACTTCGCTTGAGCTGATTGCGATACCGGGTGATCATTTTAGTTTATTGGAGGATGATGAGAATAAAACCGCTTTAGCTCAGGCTTTGAATAGGGCGCTGGCAATCAGTTGTGATGAGGAGACATCGTAATACTGATATAGTCAGAAGTTTTGAATAATTTAACCTTGATATGATAATCCGGTATATAGTGTTTATACCGGATTTTTTCTTATTTTTGGTAAGGTTCCTTGTCTTTCTCTTCTGCATCTTAAGGGCAACTGGTTGGAAGAGGCGGGCTTTATGACCGGGCAGTCGGTGCAGATCAGCATTGAGCACGGGTTGTTTGGTTATCCGGCTTATTGAGAACAGTTGATGGCTAAAGGGAAGATCCCAGCGTTGGCTGGGATCTTCACGTCGTTTATACAATTTTAATTAGCAAAGTCTCACATTTTACTCTGCTTCCTGTTCTATTTTATAACGGGCTGATTCTTCCTTTGCTAATTCTAGCTACTCATCAAAATTATTAAGATTCCTTCTATCTTCCCATCCAGTTGACGCAAAAGCATGGATAAAAAATATTTTTGGATCACCAGAGATATCAGAACTATCAAAGCAAGCAATATCATCAGAATAAGATACTTTTGCAAATGGCACGAGTTGTCTCTCTGGATATTGCGCTTTCATTTCAGACAACCAGTATTTAGCGAATTTTTCAAATTCGCATAAAAACTACCAAGGTTCTAAATCCAAAATAGATTCTTTATTTACTATTTCCAAATAAAGAAGATGGAAAACTAAATCCTTCTGGTAGTTCTTCTATTGAATATAAGTAACATGTCATAATGGATTAATCCTTTGATTTTCCAGTAATTCTAGGAAGCTCATCGGAACCATCGGGGTTACTCTTACTAAACCCGCCAGTTTGTTTATTTATCCTTCCGGTGATTGCCTCTCCCCATGTTTTAGGCTCAAGTCCCCTCCTAGGATCAGAGAATCTGATTTCATTAGGGTTAAATGTCGATATATTACCTGTTGTTCCTTTCGCTGCATTCCCAGTTTGGCTATGTGATGTTTTCGTGGCTTCCGCTTGGGCACCTTTATCAGCATTAGCCTGCTGGCTTTGGTCTGAATTGATAACTTTTGCATCTGCTTTACTAATTCCGTCTGCAACTCCGGACGCTGCCGCAATTCCTGCCCGCCCCATAATCTTCACGATTTCCTGGGTCGTCTCTTCTGATCTGCCGGTGACGTGGGCACGATGAAGCACTAAATTGCGGGATGCATCAATAAAGTAAGGTTGTAATAAATAACGATGCAATAGTGGATAGAGTCAGGAAAAACAATTGTAGATTTCATTTCTTACTCCAGTTTTTGTTTAA
Source organism: Photorhabdus kleinii (assembly GCF_025384885.1). Classification (NCBI taxonomy): domain Bacteria; kingdom Pseudomonadati; phylum Pseudomonadota; class Gammaproteobacteria; order Enterobacterales; family Morganellaceae; genus Photorhabdus; species Photorhabdus kleinii. The sequence continues at coordinate 7,605 of NZ_JAJAFY010000019.1, read as the reverse complement.
CTTATCTTCTATTGTACTGCCCGCAACTTCAGAGCTTATTGCACCAGAACCTGCACCAATGACTTCAGCAACAGTTCCTGATACTACAGGTTTAAATTTATCAGTAACTACTTTACTGGTCCTTGCATCTATTACGTTACCAATACCTGCACCAATTGCAGGGGACAAAGGATCTTTCCCTTGCAATTTAGCACCTGCATACGCACCAGTAATACTCGCCACTTCTGTAAACCAAAACCCTTTGCCCTGCGTTACCGCCCCCGTTCCAGTAGCTATCAGTGCATCAGTAATGTTCACTGGACCATTTGTAAGCTGATTACTAATGTTGGCCTTTCCACTAATTACACCTCCAGCAAAAATACTTCCTACAGTTGCTCCTGATGGTAGCAACAGTGGTGGTGCTACTGTGGACATTCCAGCCCCCCAAGCGACTAACAATCCTCTTACCGGATCTTGTCCTTCCGGGTGATCCCCTTTGGCATGTTTTGACAATGCCGCTGAAATCTCTTGAGGGGATTTACCTTCATTTAACATAGCGATAGCCAGATTTGATGCTGACCGACCGTAATCCGCCATCCCTTTGGGTAAGCTAAGTGCATTATTGTCCGTAGTAATTTTTTGTTAGAGAAGAAATAGTTTCATGCTTTCCCAGTGCAATAATCTCACAGCCAGGATCATCAAACGCACCTAATATCATTAAAACGATACCACCATGTTGCCAAATAAAACTGGCCCAATCTGAAACATGTTGAATCTGCGTTATATCTAACTTTTCATAAACATCTTCGTTAGGAATAAGTGCCAAATATGTTTTCTTTTCAGTTAATACTAACTTTGCGGCTGCTTTTAAATCGGAAAGATAAAAATAGCATAATCCTGATAAACTTAAGCCTTGTGAGGACTGAACCATAACATTCTGTTTTTTTAACGCAAACTCTATATCATTGCTTCTTGATTTTAATAACCCCCAAGTTTGTTTATATCGAATAATAGATGTATCCGGTTGAACGCCAGATAGTTCTATATATAAATAAATAGAACTTCTATCATTATAAAACTCCAACATTTTTACCATTTTCGTAAAAAGTGGTACAAAACCTTCTTCACGATTTACATTTAGTAGCTCCCAGCTTACTGCTTCAATATCCTCTGTTGTAATAAATAAGGAATTAAAATCAGTAATATCATTATCTTTACGGATATCAGCAGCATATCTAACTATCATATTAATAGTCATAGTGATTCCCTTTTTCATCATTAAAGTGAGGTCCTCTATTTTGAGGATCATTTACTCCAAAATCATGTCCTTTAGCATCGTCCCTAATTTGTATTGTTTGAGTTCCGCCTCCTGCTTTAGGAACATCAAATTCATATATTTTTCCAGGTTGGAGCTTCCCACGCTTATCAATATTTGGCAATACTCTATCAGGATGTTTTCCAACAGGAATTCCTGAGCGACGTTTTGCTTCATTAAGTGCACCAGACCTACCAGCTCCTACAGGAGAATAGTTTTCTGGTTTTTCTCCTTTGGTCTGATAAATAAAATCATCTTTCGTTGGCCCATCAGGAATTGGTGTCACTGTCGTATTACCACCTACATCCGGCTTACCTTCCGTATTGCCGGTATGATTTGGCGTAATACCAGACCGATTCTCCTCATTGCCTGTATGGTTCGGTATACTACCCGGCTCTAACTGTTGGTTTCCACCTGTATGATTAGGGTATTTCCTGATATCACCGGACTGATCACCGCCAGTATGTGTTGGCAGATCAGTTGGATTAGCAACTTGAATGTATTTATTCTGAAGTGTATTTAGGTAACTCTGTGTAATTTCATCATTTCCCATCATCTGAAGCATGATCAGATGGTCTAAGTCTTCTGAAGAAATCTTATCAGCAATTTCCTTTGCCACTATTCCGGTTATACCCGCCTTAACACCTATCTCCAGGACTTTCTCCGCTACTTTGGCTTGGCATGGGGCAGCTATTGCACACCCTTCCGTTACCAGTTTACCTAAGAAATTATTGTCAGCAACAACGCATTCCATTGCGAAGTTGACCGCCCGCCGAACACCGATTTTTCCCGTGTACTCAGTCAGTTATAACCTATTTTTCCCAGCGCGGTTTGACGCCCGGTCAACAACGCCCTGACGCGACTTTTTAGCCTGTAAGCCACTTTTCTCAGACGTAATAAACTACCCCTTTAAATGCCGGATGATTGTCTAACATTTGGGGACAGTTCACAAATCCGGGATCTTTATTAGTGTAGTATATGGGTGAAAAGATCATCAATATCAATCAAGTATCGCCATTCTCCCTTATTTGTATATAAGGATAATTCATAATTTTCACCTGATTTTCCAATATATATTTCAGGGAAATTAACACCTCGTGCAGCGAATTTAAAACAATGGCTTGCTCGATACTCGAACATCATATCTATAAGACTTTCATTATCCACATCTATTTTTTCGTAAAATTCATGTATGTAATAAGCAATAGAGTCAATACTACAATTATGATCAGGTAGATCAACATAGCGGATATTAGATTCATTATCTTTCATCCATAAAATAAACTCAGACACGTTGACTTTCCCATGAAAAATAGAAAATCTTTCTTTATCTTTATATAAAAAAAGGCTAATAAGCTTACCTTCATCATATGATGATATTTCATCCAATAATACAATTCTTAATTTATACATCATCATTTTCCTTTAATCATTTTATTATACTCAGATTTACTGATAGCACCTCTAGAGAGAAATTCTCGTAGTACTTTCGGAGGGGCTTCGTTGCCAGGTATTGGATAACCATGCCAACCACCGGCATTGTCTGGCTGAAACTCATATAATTTTCCGTCAGCTATACCATAACGTTGCTTTCCACCTTGAATAGAATTATTCAAAACTTCTTGGGCTTTTGAATTAGTTAAGTCCATTGGTGTGCTCCAACCTCCAAGAGCATGTTTAGGGCTAGGGACGTATTCATTACTATCAGATAAATAGATTAGCTCATCTTTCGTTGGCCCATCAGGAATTGGTGTCACTGTCGTATTACCACCTACATCCGGCTTACCTTCCGTATTGCCGGTATGATTTGGCGTAATACCAGGCCGATTCTCCTCATTGCCTGTATGGTTCGGTATACTACCCGGCTCTAACTGTTGGTTTCCACCTGTATGATTAGGGTATTTCCTGATATCACCGGACTGATCACCGCCAGTATGTGTTGGCAGATCAGTTGGATTAGCAACTTGAGTGTATTTATTCTGAAGTGTATTTAGGTAACTCTGTGTAATTTCATCATTTCCCATCATCTGAAGCATGATCAGATGGTCTAAGTCTTCTGAAGAAATCTTATCAGCAATTTCCTTTGCCACTATTCCGGTTATACCCGCCTTAACACCTATCTCCAGGACTTTCTCCGTTACTTTGGCTCGGCATGGGGCAGCTATTGCACACCCTTCCGTTACCAATTTACCCAAGAAATTATTGTCAGCAACAACGCATTCCATTGCGAAGTTGAGCGCCAGATACCGATTTTTCTAAGGCATCCAGTCAGTTATCATCAAGCTTTTCCTTGTACGCTTCAATACCCGGTCAACAGCGCCCCGACGCGACTTTTTACTTTATAAGTCACTTTCTTAATTAGCACGATCGCTGATAACTAATTATCAGGCCGGAAGATCACTCCCTGAGCTAACGATTAACAGTAAGATCTCTCCCGGTTCAGCGGGTCGGGATTTACATCTATGATAACCACTTTTTAAACTGTTCCAGAATAAAATCATACGCTTCTTCTTCTGTTAAAAACGAAGAAAGAATAGAAGGTTGATCTCTTTCAACATAATAAACAGTCCATTGCCCCTTTTCTTTAACGACACAAGTACAATCGTTATTTTTCAATGTACCTAAAGAATAGCTACTGGGATGAATGTTCAGTATATTTAACTGAGCTATAAGTTCTTCACTTGTCATTTATTATTTACCTTCTGTATGTATTCGTTATCCAAGTACCATTGAACCGATTTAGGTAATTCATATTGCGTTCCTTTTCCTTTTTGACCAAACCAAGGCAATATATTTGACTTTGGTACATCAGGTATCGGTTTAACAACTTTATATTGGAAGTATGGTTTTGTAGTTTCATAAGACGGAGGTAATGCTCTGTTCTCAAATGGTACACCAACTGGTGACACAAAGTTACCTCCAGGATGTCCATATCTATCAACAATTGTTCCTGCTGGTAACGTCACTTTTTCAACCGGTCCATAAGCGCCTCGATTTGGCGGCCAAATTCCAAGCGATTCCTGAACTGTCCCTTCCGCTTTACTAAATTTACCAAAATTAGAAGACTTGTTTGATTTTTGACTTGCTATAACATTCCCTTTGACATGTTCAGCTAACAAATCTCCGTTTCCATTAACCACTTCTGTCGACTGATATTTACTCAAAGACAGATACGCCTTTGCTGCCGCAAACTGTATTAACTTCGCTTCACTGTTAGGTATCCCACCGGCAACAATTTCCGCCGCTTTCTGTGGCGTCATCTGCTCATTTGACAACACGACATCCAATGGAACGCCAAAGAAGTTGCCCCATGCAATGATCAAACCTTTTGCCGGGTCCTGACCATCAGGGACTTGTCCTTTTAAGTAGTGAGTTAAGGCTGCGTTTATTTCTTCGGGTGTTGCCCCGGATTGGGCCATTTTTTGAGCCAGTGAACCTGCGCCTTCAAAATGTTTAGCACCTTCGGAACCAAACAGACGTCCCATGCTAAGGGCATTATTGTCAGCCGCATTCTTCCCGGCTTGGGCCCCGGTAACGGCGCTCCCGGTAGAGTCACCGGCAATGCCGCCTGCCAGCCCGGCCGCCAGGGTAGAAAGGGTGCTGATAGTCTGTTTCTGCTCCTCCGTTAACTCACTGACTTTTGCCCCGTCGCCGTAAAGCTGCTTAATCAGTACCTGAGCGGCCAGCTCACCGGACGTGGCACCGGCTGCTCCTGACAAGGCATTGTTACCACTCACCTCCGCCGCCACCGCGCCTAAAATCGCATGGGCCAGCGTGTTGGTGGCGATATCCACCTGATGGGTTTGCGGGTCAGTAGTCAGTTCTTTAATCACCCCGGCCAGATACGGCGATGCGCCGCCGGCCAGCGCCTGACCAAGATTGTTCCCCGCCAGCCCCTGAATCGCTGCCGTAGCCGCCTGTAACGCTTTTTGATATTTGCCGCCGGTCCCCAGGCCGGAGTCATTCAGCGCCTGCGTGTAAGCGGTGTCATAAATTTGTTTATTGATATCCTCCAGAGTCGGGTGTTGATTGCCTGCGTTGATCAATTTTTCTTTGGCATCAGCTTGGTCCTGTTCACTGATATGATTGAGTTTCGCTTTCGCCGCTTGGGTAGCGATAATTTTCCCTTCCGTCCCGGCTATCTCGGTCATCTGGGCGCTGAGTTCGCCAATCAGTTGCGCCTGTTTCAGCCGCTGCTGTTCTTTTTCCTTATCAAATATCGGACTCAAGACATTGGCCGCATTATCGGTATCACGGCTTAAGTTCGCGATATCCTGCGTTTGGTGCGCTTTGTCCCGAATAATCAGGTTGCCGTCACTGACCGCGGCATGCGTGATACTGCTGTCATGGCCCTGATTATTTGAGCCTGTCAGCGCATTGACCGCCAGATTATTCAGCACCTGACCGGTGGTTGGTTGACCGAGGCTGACGCCCGCACTCTGCTGTTCGACAGTAAAGTCCGCTTTATTTTGAATATCTTTAAAACCCAGAGTTCCGGTGTTGAGGGTGTTTTTGGCTTTGTCAGCTTGACTCGCTATCACCGCACCGTCCAGTTGGGTGTGGTCGCCGACGTTAACCTGATAGCCGCCTTTACCGGCAAACAGCCCGGTCTGCTCCTGCACCGAATCGTAATTGCTGTGCAGTTTGTTGCGGCTGGCACTGAGGCTTGCTGTACCGTTGGTGAGGGGCCCTACGGTGGTACTGACGCCCGCGCTGGCGTTGTGTTGCTGGCTGTCATAGCGGTTACTGTCCTGCTCGCTACTTAATGCCAGGTTACGCTTCACCGTCGTCGTAATCTGTTCGCCGCTGACTTGTGCCCCTTTCAGCGTGGTATCCCGGCCACTGTTGAGGGTAATGGTCTGTCCTGCGTCTAACGTGGTGTTATGGTGGCTGACACCGTTGCCGTTTTCACGGCCGTTGCCCCGACTGACATTGGCCGAGACGTTCAGACCGGTGCCTCCGGGGCCGGCGGTCAGGCCCACGCCTAGCGAGCTGCCGTGGCTGCTGTTTTTGCCAGTAGTCTGTTCGGTGTTCTGGCTGGACGAGAGCGTAATATCCCGATTCGCGTTGAGTTTCAGGTCTTTGCCCGCCTGTAATTGGCTGCCCTGAATGTGGATATCGCCGTTCGGGCCGGATGTCCCTTTATCGTCACCGTGCGCCGTTATCGTGAGGTTATCCCCGGCAGTGAGATGGCTGCCCTGTTGGGTGGTCTGACGATACTGCTGTTCTGAACGAGAAGACTGGCGACCGTAGGACAGGCTAACCCCGGCCAGGGTGTTATTGCCTTTGTCATCACTGCCCTGAGCCTCCGCCAGTCGGCCAGCCTGCACCGCTTGCACTCCGCTGAGGGCCGCTTTGGTGTTTTGCAGGGCTTTCACTCGCGGGTCATTTTCATTGCGGGCGGTTCTGGCTGTTTGCACCGCACTGTTGACGGCCCCGCCAGCGGCACCACTCAGCGCCACCGTTAAGCCGCTCTGTTTTTGTTCGGTTTTTGTCGTGGTGTGATGGCGGTTTTCCGCACTGGTGACCGCGACCTGTTGACCGGTCAGCGTCAGGTCTTTACCGGCAATCACTTCACTGCCGTGAACCCGGAGCTGTTCCCCTGCGTTGAGCGTCACATTGCCCTGACTGCTGCCGACCGTGCTGCCTTGGTTAAGCTGGCTGTCACTGTCGGTGGTGACTTTCTGGCTGGCTTTGCCAACGGTAAAACCAATCCCGCCCGTGCCCATCAGGCCGGATTTTTTCTCCTGCCGTAAATGGGTTTCATTGTGCGCTTCCGCGGCGGTGGTGACGGTGAGTTGCTGACCGGCGCTCAGGCTGACATCCTGCGTGCCCGCGACATGGCTGCCGCTGATATGCAGGTCTTTTCCGGCCTGTAGATTGACCTTATCGCCGCTGAATGTGGTACTGAGCGCCTGCCGGTCATGCACTTCGTCGTGGGTTTCCACTGACGACTTGGACAGCCAGCCTTTACTGGTTTGTTTACTGTGCTCCACTAAATCGGATGAGGCGGTACCGGTGGTCAACGTCAGGTTATTTCCGGCCTGCGCCGTCAATTGTTGACCGGCATTGACGTGGGCGGCGGTGGCGGTCAAATCTTGCCCGGCTTGCAGGGTCACATCACCGGCGCCGGTTATCTGGCTGCCGATATCCTGTTGTTGGGTCAGATGGCGGTAGTTCTCTTTTCCCCAGTCGCCCTGCTCTGTGCGGTGTGTACTTAAGGTATCCAGCGTCAGGTTACGGCCTGCGGTTATCTCGGTGCGACCGTCTTTACCGGCGTTTTTGACGTCACTGGCGGTTAATTGCACATT